>DSEL01000103.1 GCA_011056645.1 Candidatus Atribacteria bacterium | reverse complement strand
ATACAATATAATATAATATAATTACCTGATTCACCAATTCTACAGATTAAATCTTTCCCCCAGATAAATTTTTCGGGTGACTTCACAATTGGCTACTTTTTGAGGAGTTCCTGAGGTCAAGATCTTACCATTATGCATAATATAAGCTCGATCAGTAATCTTAAGAGTCTCTCTTACATTATGGTCAGTTATTAATATTCCCAAGCCTTTTTCTCTCAGATAAGAAATTATTTCCTGAATATCATAAACAGCAATGGGGTCAACACCGGTAAAGGGTTCATCGAGCAACATAAAAGAAGGTGAGCTGGTTAAAGTTCGGGCAATTTCTACCCGACGCCTTTCTCCACCAGAAAGCATATAGCCTTTATAATCAGCAAGATGCTCTATTTCTAATTCCTTTAATAAGGAATAGCATCTTTCTCTCTGCTCTTCTTTTTTAACACCTAAGGATTCTAAAATTAGAAGGAGATTTTCTTCAACAGTAAGCTTACGAAAGATTGAAGGTTCCTGGGCTAAATAACCTAAACCCATCCTAGCTCTTCGAAACATGGGGATTTTAGTAATTTCTTTACCGTCAAAAGAGACTTTACCTTTATCCGGAGCTATTAAACCTACTGTGATATAAAAAGTAGTGGTCTTTCCTGCCCCATTTGGTCCCAAAAGACCTACTACCTCGCCTTTATTAATCTCCAAACTAACATCGTCAACCACTCGTCTTTTTCGGTAAATTTTTACTAAATTTTTTGTCCTTATTCCCTGCACGATTTTCTCCCCTACTGGTTAGCAGTCTACAGTCACCCGGTCTTCCGGTCTACCAGTCGATACAACAAGTAATAAGATTCTGCCTTCTAAGAACCCATAAATGAAAACCAAAAACTTGCAACCTTTAGCTTGTTACTCGTTACACATTACTTATCGCTGTTTTTACTATATACTACATACCATATACTATATACTATTTTAAACTGCCGTAAAGAGCAGCTCTGCAGAGGCTACCATATTTTCATCTACATAGGCTTCTGCTTTCGCCTTACCAATCCCCTTTACCATTTTTACGATTTCTACTTTAATTTTCAATTGATCTCCGGGATAAACCGATTTTTTAAAGCGAGCCTTATCGATACCAGCGAATAAAGGAATTTTCCCCTTGTTTTCTTCTTTGGAAAACATTAGAACTCCAACGGTTTGAGCCATAGCTTCAATTATAAGCACACCGGGCATCACCGGATGTTCCGGAAAATGCCCCTGAAAAAAAGGTTCGTTTATAGTAACATTCTTAATCCCTGTAATCTTATTTTCTTCCTGCTCTAATATTTTATCCACTAATAAAAAGGGATAACGATGAGGCAAAAGATTTAAAATTTCTCTTATTGATAACGAATGTTTCATGGTGTTTTATTCTTTTCTTTCTGTCCTTCTTCTAATTTTCTATTAATCTCTACTAATACATCCTGAGTAATATCTTCTCCTCCGTAGAGGGCAATAGGATAATTTAAAATATCGTTTCCAGCCGGTACTTTTATCTCACTATTTAATATTAAATCATATTTCCCTTTATCTCCTATTACTTTAATTGCCTCAATAATATCTGAATAACGAGCCGCCTGATATGATTTTATCTCGGCAAGGATCTTATCTTTAATGGGAGACCATTCTTTATTAAATTTATCTTCCAATTTTTTAAGTCCGGTCTCATCAAGTCCTTTCCCTTGTGCATTTAATTCTTCCTGTCGTTTTTGAAGTTCTTCTCGCAAATTTTGACTGAGTTGATTAATATTTTGGGTATAAGGATGACCGGATATAACTTCAGCTAAATTAACCAAACCTATCTTTCCCGCTGCTGCTTCAATGTTTTGGTTATTTAAAAACAAAAAAATAATCACCGAAAACAATAAAATCAAAATGACTTTTACTTCTACTCTTTTTTCTATTACTTGCATTATTTTCCTCCTTAATATTTTATATAGTATTGCGTATCGCGTCAAAAATCAGTATCTCGTATATTAGCGAATAGCGTAGCGTAGAGTCAAAATTCGGCTCGGATAAATCCGAGCCCTACACTAAAAAAACTAAATACTACTTGCTCTATGTCGTGCTATATGCTAACGACTATTTCACTATTCACTAACGACTAATTTAATTGGTCAATTATCCTAAAAGGTGTGCCCTATACTAAAGTAAGTCTTCCCTTCTCCTTCTTCATTGATACCATAGTCCAATCTAATTGGCCCAAGGGGAGTATCAAAGCGGACACCTACTCCTCTACCAAACTTTAAATCTTCTAAATTGATACTCTGTTCAATATCCCAGGCTTGACCCCAATCAGCAAAAATTACTGCTTGGAAATTTTCAGCTAAAGGAAATCTATACTCCACATTAAATACCAAAGATTTATCCCCGGAAAATTCACCAAAATCATAACCCCTCAAGGTATTCATTCCTCCTACCTGGTATTCTGCAAAAGAAGGTAGATCAGTATCTGCCAAACCTCCCATGGCTCGAAGAGCTAATACTCCTTTACTTAAATTATCAGTAATCTTTTTAACACTGCCAATATCGACCACGTCTTCAAAAAATTTTGTGGAAATATAAGCTCTAAGAGTTAAATTGTATTTGGTAAAGTCATAATCTCCTTCTAGAAATCCTCCTGCTTTTTCTAAAGAAAAACTATGATACCAACCGGAAGTTGGTTCAAATACATCATCTCGAGTATCATAAGAAAAAGTGGGCGAGAGGCTATTAGTAAGTCCAACATTGGTATCTTCGGGTAAAGTTCCGGAAATCAGATCATAGGTTACTCTCTCGCTCTTTAATTCTAATCCTAATTTAAATGAATCACTTAGCTTTCTTCCCAAAATAAGTTTTCCTCCCAGTCTCTCTTCATCATATTCAGCAAGAATTACTTTTCCTTCCTTATCTTTTTTATTCTTTATAGTATCATATGCTTCAAAACCAAAAGAAGTAGGTGTACCACCTAACCAGGGTTCAAGAAAAGAAAGTTGATAAGTAGTCCTGCCTCCTATTTCTATTTTGGCTTGTACTTTCTCTCCACTTCCAAAAAGATTATTTTCCTCGTAACTCGTAAATCCCATAAGGCCTTCTTGCGAATTATATCCTGCTCCAATGCCAAATTTTCCGGTATTTTTCTCAATGACTTTTACAACTAAAACTATTGTATCTTCTTCATTACCCGGTTCTAATTTCATACTTACATCTTCGAAATATCCTAAGTTATAGATTTTTTGCAAAGATTTTTTTACTGTCTCAAAATTGAAGAGGTCACCGGGTTCAATATTAATTTCTCTGATAATTACCTTTTCTTTAGTCTTATCATTACCTTCAATGGCAATTCTTTCCAATCGTCCCTCAGAAATATTTATCCATAATTTTCCTTCTTCATCAAAATTAACCTCTTTAATATTAATTACAAGATATCCACGGTCTTTATACAGTTGAGAAATGCGATCGAGGTCGTTTTTTAAAATCTTTCGGCTAAAAATTTGCCCCTCGCGTAAAACCATTACTTCCCGCATTTCCTCCTTTGAAACCACGGTATTTCCTTCAATACTGATCTCTTTTATATTTAAATTTTCTACCACTTCAAAAACAACTTTATAACCATCTCTAAATGATTCCAATTTTATTTTTACATCTTTAAAATAACCCAAATCAAATACTGCTTTCATATCTTTTTCAATACTTTCTTTGGAAAAAACGTCTCCCAAGTTAGAGGCAATTTGGGAAATAATTAAATCCTTAGAAATGTTATCATTTCCCTGGACTACAATAGCAGTTATCTTGCCTTGATTATTGGTTTGAGCTTGTACTAAACTTAAACTGCCTAAAAAAAATACTAGAGTCAAAACTCCCAATATAAGTATCT
>DSEL01000102.1 GCA_011056645.1 Candidatus Atribacteria bacterium | reverse complement strand
GTCCATTTTTTGTGCTGGCTAGAATGAATTTATCTAAGCTAATATATCCCGGATCAATATTTATTATTCGTTTATATTCGTTTATATCGGAATTAATATCTTTAGTAATATTATTCTTTTCCAAATCATTGGTTATTGTTTTGATTTCTACAAGCTCTTCTGGCCTTATCAAAGTGGAAAAAGAAAGTAATTTTTGCATTAAATTTTGACCAAATTCATCTTCATAATAATCTGTGTAATTAAAAATTTGAGTATTGCTTTCGATATCAACTTCCCCGAACTTTTTAATCAATAATTTTTGGTATACTTCAAATATTTTGTTTCCCGAGGTGAACATACTAATTACAAGTTTAACTGGTTTTGGTGAAAAAATCTTTCCCATAATTTTTTATTCCTATCTGTTTTGCTTTTTCCCTAAGCATCTTTAACCTGCTTAACAATGACTAACTTAGTAAGGCAACCTAAAAAAATTAACTTTCTTTTAGTGTAGGATTAAAAATATATTTTAGAAGGGAGTTCTTAATAATACCTTTACCGATCTCAATCGGTTTATCATCATAATAGGTTTCTATCTTAGTGGGATATTCAGTGATAATTTCTAAAGTCTGGTCGGTTTCCCATAAAAATTCTTCATTTCCGAATAATATTCTCTCAAATACAATTTTATCTTCAGAAAGAATTTTTACCCAAGTTCTGTCAGTAGCTTTTAATTTGAAAATAGGTAATTTTTCAGTTAAAACAATATCCTGCGCAGGTGATTCTGCGATAATTTTATCTGCTTCCGATTTAATAACTTCCTCAGTTAAAGCACTTATATCATCGGCTTTTTCCCCGATATTTAATTTATCTTCGTTACCAATGGTAGGCGAAGGAATTGGAAAATTCTGGGCTTCCTTAAGGGAACGGTTTAATAATAATAAACCAATAAAGATTATAAGAACAAAACTGGTTAAATAAACGTACTTAATAGGGAAGGAAAACATTTTTTTCTCAAGAAAAGATCTATCTTTTGTTTTAAGATAGATATGTTCTTCTTTTGCTTTTTTTAAATTAGATTTCTTTTTTTCTGAATTATGGTAAGTTTGAATTATTTGACTAATATTTTCTTCATTTATACCAAGGTATCTGCTATAATTTCTCAAATATCCAATACAGTAAGTTTTACCGGGAATTGCATCTATATTGCCTTCTTCAAGGGCTTGCAAATATTTTTTACGTATCTTTATGTCCCTTTCTACTTCAATCAAAGACAATCCCTTAGCTTCCCTTCTCTCTTTTAAGAAATTCCCAATATCTTTCATTTAATTAAATTTTACTCCTTTTTTTTCCAAATAATGTCGTTTTCTATATTATATACCTAAATCACTTAATGGTCGAGTTGTTCCTGATTTTTTATTCTTTACCCTATCTCTTTTTCGTAAGGAATTCCATCCGCTGCCGGAGGAGTAGCCTTACCTACTGCGCTTACCAGAACAAAAATTGCTAATAAATATGGAACCATGTTAATAAATTGTACTGGAACAGCAGTGACACCCTGTAATCTGATAGATAAAGCTTCTCCAAAACCAAATAAAAGAGCAGCTCCAGCAGTTCCCAGGGGAGTCCATTTTCCAAAAATCATGGCTGCTAAAGCAATAAAGCCTCTACCACCACTCATTTCCTTAACAAAAAAATGGGCTTGTTCCAAAGATAAAAATGAACCGGCTAATCCGGCAAGAGCACCGGAAGTGATAACGGCTATATATCGCATTTTAACAATATTTACTCCCATGGTATCTGCAGCTTGAGGATATTCTCCTACTGATCTTAATCTTAATCCGAAAGGAGTTTTATACAAAATAATATGTGATAAAGCAAAAATTATTATAGTTATATATACTAATGGGGAATGATGAGCAAACATCACTATGATACTTCTTACCCATATTGAACCCTCTCCTACATTTGGGATAGACAATCCCCAGATTGGTAAACTACTTTTTGCCATAATTTGGGTTTCACCAAACAAAAGCCAGCAAAAAAATATGGTAATCCCGCTGGCAAATAAATTAATAGCTACACCACTTACTATCTGATTTGCTTTAAAAGTAATACAGGTAACGGCATGTATTAATCCCAAGAAAATCCCTACCAAGATTGCAGCTAAAACTCCGACCCAGGGATTTTGAGCAAAATTAGTCACTGCAATTGCTGTAAATGCACCGGTTAATATCATACCTTCTAAACCGATATTTATTACCCCGGATTTTTCAGAATATACTCCTCCTAATCCCGCTAAAGCAAAAGGTATAGCTACTCTAATAGATGAGGCAACGAATTGAGCATTAAAAATATCACCAAACATTATGCTGTCTTCCTCCTTTGGCGAATTATTCTCTTTACTACTTCATCACTAATTACTACAAATATTACTATTACAGCTTGTAATACCATAATAAGTTCCCGTGGAATTCTTCCTGCGGTATATATATTTACTATAGCTCCTCCGTAATTTAAAATACCGAATAAAATAGCAGATAAGACTACTCCGAAGGGGTGATTTTTGCCTAATAGAGCTACTGCTATTCCGTTAAAACCTAATCCGGTAAAAAGCTCCTGCCTCCAGCGATATTTAAAGCCCATTACCTCATTAGTAGCTACTAAACCGGCAAAAGCACCACTTATCATCATAGCCAGAATAATATTTTTGCCAACACTGATTCCGCCATATTCAGCAGCCAAAGGGCTATAGCCGACTGCTCTTATTTCGTAACCTAAATTTGTTTTCCATAATATATAATAAGCTAATATAGCTGCACCAATAGCTATAAAAAAAGATATATTTATTTGATTATAGGAAGGAAAATCGATATTCAAAAATTTAAAAATAGTATAAAGCCGAGGAAGCCGGGCTGCTTCAGCAATTTCATTGGTATGCGGTATCATCTGTTTTACACCGGCTGTTATCATTGCTGCTGTTGGCGGTGCTTTAAATTTCAAAACGAGAAAGAAGGTTAAGGAAGATGCTATCCAGTTCATCATAATAGTGACAATAACTTCATGTACACCTGTTTTAGCTTTCAATATTCCGGGAACAGCAGCCCATAAAGCACCACCGGTAGCTGCTGATAATATGCAAAGCGGAATGAGTAATAAAGCGGGTAAATTAGCAAAGGTAAATCCAACCCAGGTAGCAAGAAAGCTCCCGATGTACATCTGTCCCTCTCCACCTATATTAAAAAGACCACAACGGAAAGCAAAAGCAACGGTTAATCCGGTAAATATTAAAGGAGTTGCTCTGAATAATACATTACCCCAGCCATCTCTATTACCTATAGCGTTACTAAATAATGTTTTATAAACAAAAATCGGATCTTCACCGATTAACTTTATTACAATTGCACCTACCAGTAGCGCAAATATAACCGCGATTAAAGGAGTAATTTTTTCTAAAATGGTATAATAGTCAAATTTTTTAATGCTTTTCAAATTTTTATTCCTCCCTAAACTACTTGTCCTTTGATAATTTTTTATTTTTAGTAGAGCCAGTCATTAATAAACCTATTTCCTTTTCGTCTGTTTTTTTAGGGTCTAAAAAAGCCACAATTTCACCTTCATAGATAACAGCAATACGGTCTGATAAAGATAAAATTTCTTCTAAATCAGCAGAAATCAGTAAGATTGCTTTTCCTTTATCTCTTTCATTTAATATTTCTTGGTGTACAAACTCAATAGAGCCTACATCTAATCCCCGCGTTGGTTGAGCAGCAATTAAAAGGTTTGGTTCTCCATATAATTCACGGGCGACAATAACTTTCTGTTGGTTTCCTCCGGATAAAGATTTTAATAAATTATCTTTATCAGAAGGTCGTATATCAAAATTTTTGATTAAATTATTAGCGTGCTTATTGATAGCAGTAAAGTTTAAGGTTAAACCTTGATTAAAAGGTGGGCGATATTGACTTCCTAAAATTAGATTTTCGGCAACCGTATATTCTGAAATTATTCCGCGTTGTCTCCTGTCTTCAGGGATATGAGCAATTTTATCTTCTCTAATATCTCGGGGAGAATCTTTAGTAATTTCCTTATCATAGAGAAATATTTTACCACTTGATGCAGAGCGAAGTCCGGTAATAACTTCTACTAACTCCGTCTGTCCATTTCCTTCTACGCCGGCAAATCCCAATATCTCTCCTTCTTTTATTTCAAAAGATATGTCTTTTACAGCTGGTAATCCTTTCCGGTTAAGTGCTTTTAATTTATCTACTTTTAAAGCTATTTTTCCCATATTGATAGGTTTTTTTTCGATCTCAAAAATGACTTCTCTGCCAACCATCATACTTGCTATCTCCTCTTGGTTAGTATCTTTGGTTTTTTTTACTCCTACCACTTTTCCTTTTCTCATGACGGTTACCCGATCAGAAAGTTCTATTACTTCATTCAATTTGTGCGTAATAAAAATAATAGTTTTACCCTGTTTTTTAAGTGATCTAAGTATTCCAAATAGTTCTTCAACTTCCTGGGGAGTTAGCACTGCAGTAGGTTCATCCATAACCAAAATCTCTGCACCCCGGTAAAGAACTTTAATAATTTCAACTCTTTGCTGTATTCCCACAGAAATATTTTCTATCTTTGCTTGGGGATCGATTTTAAATCCCATACTTTTTGATAGGTCTTCAACCTTTTTAATGGCATTTTCCATATCTATGAAAATATTATTTTTTTTAGGTTCCATACCCAGGATAATATTTTCCGTAACTGTAAGAGGCTGTACTAACATAAAATGTTGATGTACCATTCCAATCTTTAAATTGATAGCTACCTTTGGATTGGCAATATTAACTTTTTCCCCATTTACAAAAATTTGACCGGAATCAGCTTGATATAATCCATACAAAATGCTCATCAGGGTTGATTTACCGGCTCCATTTTCGCCAACTAAAGCATGTATTTCTCCTTTGTAGACTGTAAAGTTAACTTTATCATTAGCCACTACGAGAGGGAACCGTTTATTAATATTCTTCATATCTAAAGCAATCTCAGGCAATTGATAAATCCTCCTTTGATAAGGTACGCACTCAATATTAATATATTGGAGGTATCCCTTATTAGATGAATACCTCCAATATATATTGAAATATTCTATTTGGTTACTTCGGTAGGAACCACAATCTCTCCGCTTATAATTT
>DSEL01000101.1 GCA_011056645.1 Candidatus Atribacteria bacterium | reverse complement strand
ATTATATTGTATCTTGAATTTAATACTAACGACTAACGACTAATTTAATTGGCCAATTAACAAATTACTTTTTTTGACAATAAAATTCTCTCATGTTATAATTTTTTTAACTAAAACCTTACAGAAAAGAACAAGGAATTAATCGTGCTGACTAATAATATTGCTGAAAATCAAGTTAAACATAATTTGTTAAGAAAAGAAAAACATGAATATTAAATAAATTATTCCAGAAACACAGTAGTTATTATTACTGTGTTTGTTTTTTATAAAAACATTTAACATTTACTGAAATAGGGAGGTAATAACAGCTATGTGAAGTATCTGGAGTAAATTAGTCAAAACAAACAATTAGGAGGTAATAATTTAGTTAGCAGAAAGAGCCTAGTTAAGTGAAAAGTTTTAGTGTGTAATTTAGCTGGGAAAGATTGCAATTAGAAGAAACAACTACAGATAGAAAATGTAATTAATTGTGATAATTTCAAAAACAAAAAATTAAAAAGGCGGTGTATTAAGTGGAAATTACAGATGTCAGACTTAGAAAAATAGAAACAGAAGGAAAATTAAGAGCGTATGTATCAATCACTTTCGATGACTCTTTTGTAGTGCATGATTTACGGGTTATCGATGGCAACAAGGGTATGTTTGTGGCAATGCCAAGCAAGAGACTTCCCAACGGAGATCATAAGGATATTGCCCATCCTATAAATACCGAGATTAGAGAAAAGATACAAAATGCAGTTTTAGACGTCTATCACAGGGAATTAGAAGAGGCTCCCCAAGCTAAAGAAGAAGAAAAAGAAGAAGAAAAAGAAGCAATAGAAGAAGAAACAGAAAAAGAAGAAGAGCCTGACAAGAAAGAAGATGACCTGTTCTAGGTAAATCACTAGGGTAAAAAATATTGGTTTGGGGCGTAGCCAAGCGGTAAGGCACGGGAATTTGGATCCCGCATTCGAAGGTTCGAATCCTTCCGCCCCAGCCATAAATTTAATTTTGATTTGTTACTTAGTTAACTGGTAAAATTTAAATTAGTCGTTAGTTAGCCAGTTATCCAGTTTGCTGGTTGATCTCTAAGTTATTTAATGTGGAATAAGTGATAAGTAACTTGTTTTTTTTAAACTTATTACTTTTTACTTTATTTCTATACGCTACACGATATAAGTTATATATAGCACGAGATATGAAATACCAAATTGGGGGTATGATTATGAAAGATACTGCCGTAATTATTATGGCAGGGGGTAAGGGCAAGAGAATGAAATCTGACCTGCCTAAAGTACTTCATGATCTTGCCGGAAAACCAATTTTAAAGTATCTATTAGATACAATTGATCAGCTCGAAATTAAAAGAAAAATATTAGTCATTGGTTATAAAGGTGATAAGATAAGGGAATTAATTGGCGAGAAAATAGAGTATATAGAGCAGAAGGAGCAATTAGGAACTGCCCATGCAGTTTTACAAACCAAAAGGTTATTGTCTGATTTTAAGGGAGATGTGCTGGTTTTATCCGGCGATGTCCCTTTTTTAAATATAAAAACCTTAAAAAAACTTTTAAGGTATCACCAGAGTAATAGTTTTTGTTGTACCTTAATTTCTGCTATTTTAAAAAATCCTAAAGGTTATGGAAGAATTATTAGAGGTAAAAAAAGTGAAATTAAGGAAATAATTGAAGAGGTAGAATTATCCGCAAATAAGAAGGAACTTAGCGAAATAAATGGCGGAGTTTATTGTTTTAACAAAGAAAAATTATTCCAAGTTTTAGAAAAGGTTACTGCAGATAATAAACAAAGTGAGTATTATTTAACGGATACGATAAAAATATTACTAAGAGAAGGATTAACTGTAGGAAACATAATAATAGAAGATTATTCGGAAATAATAGGAATAAACGATCGATTGGATCTGGCTGATGCTTCCCGGAAAGTTTATCAAAAAACGCTTCAAAACTTGATGCTTCAGGGAGTTACTATAGTTGATCCTCATAGTACCTTTATTGAGAAAGGGATTAAAATAGGTCAGGACACTATTATTTATCCTTTTACTATTATCGAAAAAGGAACAAAAATAGGCAGCAATTGTTTTATCGGACCAAACACTCATCTAATTGATACTGAGGTAGGGGCGGGAGTTAGAATTTGGGCTTCAATATTAGAAAGTAGCGTCGTTAAAGATGGAGTAAAAATCGGTCCCTATGCTCATTTACGACCTGGGACTATTGTAGAAAAAGGAGCAAAGATAGGAAATTTTGTAGAATTAAAGAAAACTATTCTGGGTGAAGGCAGCAAAGCCGCTCATTTAACTTATCTAGGTGATGCTACAGTTGGTAAAAAAGCCAATATTGGAGCAGGGACTATCACTTGCAATTATGACGGAGAAAAAAAACACCAAACTATTATAGAAGAAGGAGTATTTATCGGAAGCAATAATTCATTAGTTGCGCCAGTAAAATTAGGGAAAGATTCTTATACCGGAGCGGGTTCAACTATTACCCAGGATGTTCCTGCAGGTAATTTAGCCATTGCTCGCTCCCGACAAACCAATATTCCCGGATGGCGGAAGAAAAAAAAGGAAAGTAAAAGTTAATATTCTATAAAAAAAGAGAAATTTAAATAGATGGAGATGATAAAATATTGATACTTTATAATAAAAGAGAGTTGAAGATATTTAGCGGTAATTCCAATAAAGATTTAGCAGAAGAGATATGTAGATATTTAAATGTACCTTTAGGTCAGGCTGACGTTTCCAGATTCCCTGATTGCGAAATTAAGGTGAAGATCGAGGAAAGCGTAAGAGGCGAAGACGTTTTTGTTATTCAGTCAACCTGTCCACCAAGTAATGAGTATTTGATGGAATTACTTATTATGATAGATGCTCTAAAGAGGGCATCTGCCGGTAGAATTACCGCAGTTATTCCTTATTATGGTTATGCCAGACAAGAGAGGAAGACTCAGCCTCGTGAGCCAATTACTGCAAAATTAGTAGCTAATTTATTGGTCTCTGCTGGAGCTAATAGAGTGCTCACCATGGATTTGCATGCCGGACAAATCCAGGGTTTTTTCGATATACCCGTAGATCAGCTGGAAGCTGTAAACATATTATCAAATTACTTTAAAGAGAAAAACTTAGATAAGGTAGTAGTTATTTCCCCGGATGTGGGAGGAACCGCTCGAGCCAGGGAATTTTCAGGCCGCATCAAAAAACCAATAGCTATTATCGATAAATACAGATCATCTTTTGATGATGTAGAAATAATGCATATCGTAGGAAAAGTAAAAGGTAAGACTGCTATTATGGTCGATGATATTATTGATACTGCCGGCTCTATAATAAAAGGAAGTCAAGCCTTATTGGATGCAGGAGTAGAACAGGTTTATATTTGTGCTACTCATCCGGTATTTGCCGGTCCGGCAAAGGAAAGATTAGAAAAGTCTTTGCATGATGGCTTATTTAAGGAAATAGTGGTAACTAATACCATTCCCGTAGACAATAGTAAGATTTTACCTGGTATTAAGGTATTATCGGTTGCAGAAATATTTGCCGAAGCCATTAACAGAATTCATAACAATTCATCAATAAGTACATTATTTAAACAAGATAGAAGTTAATTAACCAATTGACCCATCCACAAATTATTTTGAACGAATTGATTGATTCTTGGATAGCAAACTGGTAAACTAGGCAAAACTTATATTAAATTGCAGTTTATATCTTCAATTGGTGAATTGATGAATTGGTGAATTATATAACGAGATACTAAATACTAAACCGGAGGTTGAAAGAGTGAAAAAACCAAAATTAAAAGTCGAATTAAGAGATAATACAGGTAAGGGAAGCAATAAGAAATTTAGACAAGAAGGAATGATTCCCGGAGTATTATATTCCCCCCACGATAAAGAAAATTTAATATTAAAGATCAAAAATAAAAAATTGACCAAAATACTATCCGCTAAGTCCCACGGTCTTATAGATTTGGAGATAGATGAAGGGAAGGAACAAGTCCACCGATTGGCTGTAATTAAAAACATTCAGTATAATACACTAAAAAAGCAAATAATGCATGTTGATTTTTACGGAGTTACTTTAAAAGAGAAATTAACCTTAGAAGTTGACCTTGAATTGATTGGTGAACCTATCGGAGTAAAAGAAGGTGGTATCCTGCAAATTGAATTACGAAAAGTAGAAATAGAATGTTTACCCAACCAGATGCCAGATAGCTTAAAGGCCGATCTTAGTAATCTTAAAGTAGGTGAACATATTTCTGTCGGAGGATTAGAAATCCCGGAAGGTGTTGAAATATTAACTTCTCCGGATAGAATTATTGCCGCAGTGGTTCATCCTTCGAAGGTAGAAGAAGAGGTTGAGGAAGAGGAAGAAGTAGCAGAAGGAGTTGAAGGAGATAAAGGAGAAGAAGAGCCAACAAAAGAAAAATCTCCTACCTCGGCACCTAAAAAAGAATAGGACAGCAAAAGGATAGTGAGTTTTATTGAAGATCGTAGTTGGCTTGGGTAATCCCGGTTTGAAATATGAATTTACCAGGCACAATGTAGGATTTAGGATTGTGGATAATCTCGCACGGGATATGAAAATAGAATTTAAGAAAACAAAATCCTACTATTCCTTGATTTCCAGAGGGATGATAAAAAATCAGCAAGTAATACTGGTAAAACCGCAAACTTTTATGAATTTAAGCGGAAGAGCTGTAAGTAGAGTAATTTCTTATTATAGAATATCCCCTCAAGATTTATTAATAGTCTACGACGACCTGAATTTAGAATTGGGACAGATCAGGATTCGTAAAATGGGGAGTGCCGGAGGTCACAAGGGAATGGAATCGATTATACAATATTTGAACACCGAAAATATCCCTCGTTTGAGAATAGGGATAGGCAATCCCTCGCTAAACTTCAATTTTGATTACGTGTCTTATGTCCTGACTAATTTTAAGCATGATGAAGAAGATAAAATAGATGAAGTGATCCAACGCTCTACCCAGGCAATTAAAACAACAATAGAAGATGACTTTGAAAACACTATGAGAAAATACAACAGGAAATTGATTGAGCCCTAATTAAAAAATTCAAATAGATATAAAAAAATAAATCTAATATGATAATAATACAAAAAAGAGACATGGATGAGCATGTCTCTTTTTTGTAGACAAAGCAAGTATAATTAGATACAATATCGTTATAAATAATACTTAGTGAATAGCCGTTAGTTTCCAATGCAAAATGCAAAAAATACAATTAGAACTCTTAAACATTGTTATTTTATCCACAATAGACTAAAAAAGAATAACAAATTTTATTTTTAAGGTTTGGGGAACAGAGATGACTGAATTGAGGAAAGACCCTATCATTGATAATTGGGTGATTATTTCTACTGAGAGAGGCAGAAGACCTTTAGATTATAAAATAAAAACAGAGGAAAAGCGAAAAAGTAACTGTGTATTTTGTGAAGGGAATGAAGATAAAACACCTCCGGAAATATTTTCTTTCAGGGAAGAAGGTACCAGCGAAAATACTCCCGGATGGAAAGTAAGAGTAGTATCCAATAAATATCCTGCTTTAAAGATGGAAGATAAGAAAATTGTCCTTAAAAAAGATGGAATGTTGAGCAAAATGGACGGCTTAGGAGTGCACGAAGTAATCATTGAAACCCCCCATCATGATAAAAATATTGATAATCTGACTATCGATCAAATTGTTTTGATCTTAAAAACTTATCGGCAAAGGTATTTGGATCTATCGAAGGACAAAAGAATAAAATATATTCTAATATTTAAAAATTACGGAATTGACGGTGGAGCCTCTTTAGAGCATCCTCACTCTCAGCTTATCGGTACTCCCATTATCCCTCAAAGGATAAAAGAAGAGTTAGCAGGAGCTAAAGAATATTTTAATTTTACCCGGAGATGTATTTTCTGCGACTATATAACACAAGAGCTAAAATCGAAAGAGAGATTAATCAAAGAAGCGGAAGAATATGTAGTTATTTCTCCTTTTGCCGCTAGATTTCCCTTTGAAACCTGGATACTTCCCAAATACCATCATGCCTGTTATGAGAAGGCTAGTAACAGTCATATTTTAGGTTTAGCCAGAATAATGAAAGAAATTTTATCCAAAATAAATAAAAAATTAAATAATCCCCCTTATAATTTTATAATCCATACTGCACCCTCTCAGGAATTTTCTATTAGAGAATGTTCCGATTTGGATAAGAAATATCACTGGCACATAGAAATAATTCCTCGATTGAATAAAATAGCCGGTTTTGAATGGGGATCAGGATTTTACATTAATACTATTTCTCCGGAAGAAGCAACTAAAATCTTAACTAATATTTAGTAAATAATATTTATTGTTTAGTAAAAATAAAATTAAAACAATTTCCAATGAAATAAATTTATCTATTCAATTTTGTCTATACATAGACAGTTATCTAGTTCGTCAGATTGTTTCTAATTTCTTATTTTTTTAATATGCACTATAAATATATACTATATACT
>DSEL01000100.1 GCA_011056645.1 Candidatus Atribacteria bacterium | reverse complement strand
GTATTGATTTAGAAGTAAAATTTAGCACAGCATCCAAAAGATTAATTAGGCTGTCTTCTAACCAAGATAATCTAGAACTGGTAAAACATTCATCAATATCAAAAGTTTTATTATCTATATTCCAAGTAGTTTTTCCTCTCTGTCTAATACTTCCTACTGTTCGGTGGAATGTTCTACCTGGTGATATTCTATGAATCAGAGCCTGTCTTATTGTTTTCCAATCTTCAAATGTTTCTGAATCTTTTACCAAATTTAATTCATCTTTTATTCTATCATTCTGAAAACTATTTTCTATTGAGTTAAATTTCTCACAAGTATTTAAAAAATAAATATGTTTTAATTTAGGAGGTTCAACAGGAAATGAGGCTGGCTTTATAATAGAAGCAACCATGTATAAAGCATAACCAAAACAATCAAGGGTTGAATAACCATTGATAAAGAAATGAAATAATTCTTTTTCCTGAATATATCTTTCAAATGGAGGCGGTCCATCTCCAAATTTTTTAACCGATTTAGTAAAATTTTTATTACTCTCAAAACAACTGCAAAAACGATACTTAACTGCCATCCAAGCATATGAAAATTCTGAAACTGACTGGGGATATTTTTGATTTTGAGTATACATAATAGAACTTATTTTTGAATAAACACAAGAAGGAAATTTTTTGGTACAATAAATTCTGATTGTTTTGAAGGTATATTTTTTCCCATAATTACACCTCATCTTAAATTATTACGAAAAACCTTGTTTCTTTTTAATTAACCAGAACCTCATTTACAAATAAAAAAAGGTAAATATTTCATTTTTTAATTATTTGTAATCTAGTTTTCAAATCTTTCTATATTTCCAATACGACAAATCTTTTAAAAATCCTTCTTTTTCTAAAGAAAAAAGCCCTTCAGCAAAAGGCTAAAGGGCTGGGAATGGTCTGGCTCCCCGGGTAGGATTCGAACCTACAACCCTCCGGTTAACAGCCGGATGCTCCACCGTTGAGCTACCGAGGAATATTTTCATGTAATTATACTTAAAAAATCATGTTCAGTCAACATTTTTATTTAATTAAAAGGATATTTTTTGATTATATTTATGATTTTAAAAGCAATTTTTTATTTTTATTCTAAATAATCTTTAAGTTTTTTGCTTCTACTGGGATGTCGTAGCTTTCTTAATGCTTTAGCCTCTATTTGACGAATTCTTTCTCTGGTCACTCCGAACTCTTTACCAACTTCTTCTAAGGTATGAGGATGTCCGGTTGCAATACCAAACCTCAATTCCAAAACCCTCTTTTCTCGGTATGTCAAAGTCTCTAAGACATTATCTAATTGCTCTTTTAAAAGAGTATAAGTAGCAATTTTAGGAGGAGCTGGTGAATCCTTATCCTCAATGAAATCTCCTAAGTGACTGTCTTCTTCTTTCCCAATTGGGGTTTCTAAAGAAACGGGCTCCTGGGCTGTTTTTAATATTTCCCTTACTTTATCTTCGGTAATTTCCATATTTTCAGCTATTTCCTTAACAGTCGGCTCTCTTCCCAATTCCTGTAAAAGATGACGTGATACCCTGATCAATTTATTAATAGTTTCAACCATGTGAACCGGAACACGAATAGTCCTAGCTTGATCTGCTATGGCTCTGGTAATGGCTTGTCTGATCCACCAAGTAGCATAGGTACTAAATTTATATCCTTTTCTGTAGTCAAATTTCTCTACTGCCCTGATTAAACCCATATTGCCTTCCTGAATAAGGTCTAAAAATAACATTCCTCTGCCCACATATCTTTTAGCAATACTTACTACTAATCTTAAATTTGACTCTACCAATCTTTTCTTGGCTTCGTGATCACCATTTTGCATTCTTTTGGCTAATTCTACCTCTTGTTTAGCAGTTAATAATCTTATCTGTCCTATCTCCTTTAAATACATTTTTACTGGATCATCTAGTTCTAATTGTTTAGCTAATTCCATTTCTAAATCTAATTTAGTTTTAGAGGGGTGGAGTTTTTTGTGTTTCTCTTCAATATCTTTATCCTTGGCTAACAAATTACCCTCTTCCTCGGTTTCAACTAAATCAATTCCGGATTCACTTAAAATATCATATAAATCTTCTACTTTACTCAGATCTAAAATATCATCTGCTAAATATTTCTCTAGTTCCTTGTAAGTTAAATAGCCTTGCTCTTTTCCTTCTTTGATTAAATCTTCGATTATCTTCTTCTTCCCCATTATCAAGCCTTCCTTCTTAACATAAAATTTTATATTTGCAAAATTATAAATATAAAACATTATTTAATATTTTGAATTTTCAATTGACGGACAATCTCTTGTAATTCTTTCAAATCATCTTCTTCTATTGTTTCAGATTTTTTTATCTTTTCATCGAGAATTTTTGCTCTTTTTTCCAGATTTTCCCTCTCTTTGATCAACTTAAAACTATTAATCGTATTTATATATCCAGAGATTATCTTATCGTTAAAAGTTATAGTTTCTTCCATTAAAATCCTGGAAATTAATTTTGCTGCCTCATTATCACTTAAAAAGTCAATAACTTTTTGAGAATTCACCATATTATCTTCTTTTAGTTTTTTTTCAATTGCTGTTACAATTTTACGATGTAAGAGAATTGAAAAATCTTTTGGTGTCAATTTTTTTAGAATATCTTGAGCAATTTGTGTATTTTCCAACATGCATCCGATAAGAATTTTTTCTGCTTTAATATGCCCAGCTTCAGAATTTAATTTAATGAAATTGTTAGAGGAGTCTTTTGATCCTTTTTTATATTTTTTTAGTTCGATCAAGATTGCTTCTTCTGATAATTTTAATTCTTCGGAAATCTTTTTTACCTGCTCCCTTAGTTCAACCTCATTGCCTATTACGCTCAGGGTAGGTAAAATTCCCTTAATAATTTTTACTTTTCCCTCTATGGTTTTAATATTATAATCAGTATATAAAAGCTTTAACTTATAATTTATTAAGGAAAGCGACCTATCAATTAAATTTTGAAAAGGCTTTGTTCCTTTTTTAATCAAAAAATCAGCCGGGTCATAACTTTGAGGCAAAGCTAATACTTTAATTTCAAGGCCAGCCTGTATCAACAAATCCAAACTTCTTAAAGTTGCCATATTTCCGGCAGAATCAGCATCATAAGCAATCAACACCTTGTCAGTAAACCGTTTTATTAAATCAATCTGCTTGGTGGTTAAAGCTGTTCCCAGAGATGCTACCACATTATTAAATTTGTATTGCTGCGTTATTAAAACATCGGTATAACCTTCTACTATAATTATGTAATTTTTTCTCCGAACCTCTTCCTTGGCATAGTGTAAATTGTATAAATGACTCCCCTTGTTATAGACCGGCGTTTCCGGAGAATTAATATACTTGGGCAAAGAATCGTCTAAAACCCTGCCTCCAAAACCTATTACCTTTCCTGATAAATGAAAAATAGGAAAAATTATCCTATTTCTGAAATAATCGATATATTTTCCTTCTATTTTACTTTTTTTTATTAGCCCGGCCTTGATAAGTTCTTCATAGGTATATCCTTTTTTCCTTAAAAAGTTAGTTAAGGCATCCCAGCTGAAAGGAGCATAACCTAATTTATACTTTTCGACGCTGATATCGTTAATTCCTCTTTTTTTTAAGTAATTTATTATTTTTTTCCCTTGATCAGTTCTAAGTAGACATTCCCGGTAGTAATTTGTAACTAGAGAATTTAGTTTGTATAGCCTTTCTTTTTTCCGGTAAAGTAGATTTTCTTTTTCTTCATCTTCGGGGAGAGATACACCTGATCTTTTAGCTAACTTCTCCACTGCTTCAAAAAAACTAATTTTCTCAAATTTCATAAGAAAATTGAAAATATTGCCCCCTTCTCCACATCCAAAACAATGAAATAACTGTTTTTCGGGACTAACCATAAAAGAAGGGGTCTTCTCTCCATGAAAAGGACATAAACCTTTAAATGCTTTCCCGGCTGGTTTTAAGTGTACATATCCTGAAATGACATCAACAATATCGCAACGATTCCTTATTTCTTCTAGTAAATCAGGGGAAAATCTCAACTATAAATCACCTTCAAATTATCATCGTTATATATAGTTAATCATACTATTCGCTAACAGCTCTTTAATTTACCTTTGTATTAATATATTCTACATAAGTTTTTATTTTCCTCTTTTTTTTAAAAAAATATTTTAAAAAAAATACTAGTTGATTATTTTTAATATAAATCAACTAGTCTAAGCCAAAACTTACTTTATATTTTATAAGGAAAAAAATCAGAAATTAAGACTAAAAATTTAACCGTAAATTTTCTTCTTTAATATTTTTTTCTATGTTTTTAACTTTTCCATACCTCCCGCCGCCGCCTGAACTTAATTTTAAAAGTCCTTTTCTGGCTAAAATTATATTCTGAGCAATTTCAAATCCTACTACCTGGCTAATTTCTTGATAAGAAGCTTGGTGCAAGATATTCATTTCAGTACCAAAGTAAGCAAATAATTTATTCAGGGTTTTCTTGCCTATACCAGGTACAAATTCCAAGGGAACCTGGTGATAATAAGGTGGACGATGAGAAGGAGAAATGGACTGTTGCTGATCTCCAATTTCCACAATCCGATCAAAAACACCTTTTACTATTTTTTCGCTTCCACATTTTTCACATTTATAAACCGGGGGATTGTTAGTTGCTGTATTATTACAAATCTCACAAAAAGTTCGATGATACCTGCCTAATTTAGGGTCAAGACCATAATTAGCAATAATCCTTCTTCCTTCCTTTCTCTGTAAAGATAAAAGCATTTCTTTAAAATTCGCCTTCTCCAATTCCACAATATTATATTCTCGACCAATCTTGGGTAAAGAATGTGCATCCGAATTGGTTAAAAAAGTATAAGCACTTAATTCTTTTAAATGGTCAGCAATCTTTGTATCTGCGCTTAATCCCAATTCTATGGCAGGAATCTTTTTAAGAGTAGATCGAGTGAACATTTCCGATAATCTTCGAACACAGTTACCATAAATGCTTTTATGGGGAGTAAAGGCATGTGCTGGGATTAGAATCCCTCCAATTCGATCTATTATTTGAAATGCTTCCTGGGCATTAATTTTACAATTTTGACTGCTTAAACTCACATTGGTAACCAGTAGGGATAGCGCTTTACTAAATTCCTTGATATCTTCAAAATAAGGGAAATAAGCTATTTGATGGGAATTTCCCCCGTTTTTTTCTTTGGTTTCAATTTCTGAACCTAAAATAATAGTGACTTGGTCCTGATAAATTAAACCGCCTTCTTTTAAGGATTTCATCTCTCCACTCTTAAGTAACTGAGAAATATCATCAAGTACTTCCGGTGAAGCACAATCTACGATACCTACAATGTCAATCCCCTTTCTAAACTTACATTCTCGGGCAATGTTAGCAAAGGTTAAATCTCTAGAAGCAGTTATTTTTACAGGAGCCCCGCTTTTGCTTCTACCAATATGCACATGCAAATCCATAAAATATTGTTTCATCTTTTGTCCCTTGTAGATTCGGTAAATGACACTCTTATATTATTCGCTATTTGATCTGTGTTATTTTAAGATTGCTTGTCACTTCGTTCTTCATAATAATAAAATTTTTTTTAATTCCTGGCTTGGGGTTTTCTCTATTTATTTTTACCTTTTGTTTACTTATGCGCTAACCAGCAAGATAAGTATTATTTTAGAAATTTGATCGGGTTAGTCATTACCTATTACTTGTTCCCCATATTTACTACTCAAAACTAAATAAAGTATTCCGATAATCGTTTTAGCATCTTTGATAATATTTCTCTTTATCATTTTTATTACTTCAGATATTTGTAAATTCTTAACTTGAATGAATTCATCAGCATCTTCATTCTTGCTTCTTTCTTCTAAATCCTCTGCCAAAAACAAAGTGAGTCTTTCATTACAAAAACCCGGGGAAGAGAAAAAAGATATTAGTTTTTCGATTTTTCGAGGATGATACCCGGTTTCTTCTTCCAATTCTCTTTTAGCACATTTAATTAAATCTTCTCCTTTTTCTACTGTTCCTGCCGGTAGTTCCCATAAAACTTCATTTGCTGGTTCCCTGAATTGTCTGATCATTACCAGTTTCTGATCATCGGTCATAGCTAATATGGCTACAGCTCCAGGGTGTTCCACTATTTCCCTTTCCGTTTCCATGCCATCAGGCAGTTTTACTCTATCCTTACGAAGTTTAATAATTTTTCCCTGATAAATATAGTTGGAAGATAAAATTACTTTTTTTAAAGAATCATCCTTATTCATTTAAATTTTCTCCGGAAGATATTGTATTGATAATAGATAAAATATATTCTACGGTCATTTTCAAATTTTTTACTAGAATATATTCATCCACTGTATGCACCTTCTCCATCCCTATCGCTAAATCGAGAGAGGGAAAACCTTTTTTATTAAATATATTGGCATCGCTCCCACCTCCGCTGGGACGTAATGCCGGTTCCAACCCTAGATCTTTTGCCGCCTTCATTGCGATCTTGACTATCTGGTCATGGATAGAAAAATTATAGCAAGAGTACTCCTTCTTAATCTTTATCACCGCTTTCGCTTTAAATTCTCGAGCAGTATCTTTAACTGTCTGTTTTAATTTCTTGGTATGCGTTTCTAACTTCTCTTCGTTTCTACTTCTAATTTCTCCTTTTAATATAACTTCATCAGGAATAATATTTGTAGCTTTTCCACCAGAAATAATTCCGATATTGGCAGTAGTTTCGTCATCTATTCGCCCTAATTTCATTCGGGAAAGGGCAAATCCGGCTACCTGTATGGCATTAATTCCTTCTTCGGGATTCGAGCCGGCATGAGAAGCTTTTCCATAAATAATGATCTCAATAGAATTTTGAGAAGGAGCCGAACTGATAATCTCTCCTACCGGTCCTCCACAATCCAAAACAAAAGCCATGCGAGCATCTAAGCTGGATATGTCTAAATTTTTTGCACCTTCTAACCCTACTTCTTCGCAGATAGAAAATACAATTTCTATATCACCACAGGATATTTTTTTCTCCTTAATAATATGTAACGCTTCTAATAAAGCTGCTATTGCCGCCTTGTCATCTGCACCTAAAATTGTTTTCCCTCTGCTAAATATCTTTTCCCCATCGCAAACAGGTTTGATATTTTTCCCCGGAATAACTGTATCCATATGAGCAGAAAACATAATCGGAATAGCTTTTTCCACATTTCCCCTTAAACGAGCTATTATATTGCCGCTATTAGATTTTACCTTCTCACCCGCTTGATCAACCTTAACTTCTAATCCTAAATTTTCTAATTTTTCTACTAAAAAGTCTGCCAGATTCCTCTCCTCCCTGGAAACGCTGCTTATCTTAACTAATTCCATGAAACTATTTACTAATCTTTCTTTATTAATCATAAATTATCCCCTTTAATTATTTGATTGTATATTGAACTACTTATGCTCTATTTTAATATATTGTATATTGTATATAGAAATTATTAGAAAATATTGAGATTTTATTTGTTCAGTTTAAAAAAAATGGAGTGGGAATCCTTTTCCTTCACAAAAGTCTATCACAAATTTGGATATTATAAAAGAATTATGACCTTTTACGTCCGATTTATCGAGCCCTTTAAAAGGATGCCAACAAAATAAGAGGCAGATAAATCCGCCCCTTATTCTAAATTTATAAAAGTTTTTATCCTTACTATTTTTAAGATATAGAGGAATTCAATCAACTTTTGGCTAATTTTGCCCCTTGTTTTAAAGCTTCTTTGTTTATTTCTAATAGCGTTTGGTTGCGTCCAACCAGAGCTTTCTCTAAAGCTTTAAATATAGTATCCATCTTTACAATCCTTGACTGTTCGACATAAGCACCCAAAATTACCATATTAGCTGCCCTCGAATTTCCCAACTTATCAGCAATTTCATCTGCAGGAATTTTTATTACTTTAACATCATCTCTTTTTATTTCGTGTTCTATTAATGAAGCATTCAAGATGATTAATCCACCTTTGCTTACCTTTGATTCGAATTTATCTAAAGAAGGTTGATTCATGGCAATTAATATTTTGGGATGAGAGACGATGGGAGAACCAATTTCTTCAGATGAAATTAATACAGTACAATTGGCTGTTCCTCCTCTCATCTCTGGCCCGTAAGAAGGCATCCAGGCAACTTTTTTACCTTCAATCATTCCGGCATAAGCTAACAATCTGCCTATTAACATGATTCCTTGGCCACCAAATCCTGAAATAATTATCCTTTCTAACATTCAAGACACCTCCTCGGGAGTTTTAAATTCTCCCAATGGGTAATAAGGGATCATATTTTCCTCTAACCACTTATTTGCTTCTACTGGACTTAAACCCCAGTTAGTAGGACAGGTAGATAAAATTTCTACCAATGAAAAACCTTTTCCTTCTATCTGTGATTGGAAAGCTTTTCTTATTGCTTTTTTTGCTTTTAATACGTAAGCGGGCTTGGATAAAGCTACCCGAGAAATATAAGCAACTCCTTTTAGAGTGGATAACATTTCCGCTACTTTTATGGGATATCCCATAGTTTTAGGATCTCTGCCATAAGGAGAGGTCTGGGTTATCTGCCCCACTAAAGTAGTAGGTGCCATCTGTCCGCCGGTCATCCCATAGATAGCATTATTGATAAATATAACTGTAATATTCTCACCACGATTAGCAGTATGTACTATTTCTGCTGTACCAATTGAGGCTAAATCACCATCTCCCTGATAAGTAAATACAATAGAATCTGGTTTTGCCCTTTTCATTCCGGTAGCTACAGCGGGTGCTCTCCCGTGTGCTGCACAAATCATGTCGCAATCAAAAAAAACATAGGCAAATACCGAACAACCTACCGGACATACTCCTATGGTTTTTTCTCTTAGTCCAAATTCATCTATAACTTCCGCGACCAACCGATGAGCGATACCATGGTGACATCCCGGACAATAAGTAAAAGGCTCTTTGGTTAAAGATTTGGGACTTTCAAAAACTTTCTTCATGATATTATTACACACCTCCGTAATATATTCTAAAACATAATTAATCTATTTTAAATATTTCTTTATTTCAGTCAATATTTCACTTTGTGTCGGAATGACTCCTCCTGCTCTTCCATAAAAATTGACTTTTGCTTTACCATTTACGGCTAATTTAACATCTTCTAGCATTTGTCCCATGCTCATCTCTACTACTAAAAACTTACTTACCTTTTCAGAAATCTCGGCAATTATCTTTTCCGGAAAAGGAAATAAAGTAATTGGCCTAATTAATCCGATATTAATTCCCTCTTTCTTTGCATTACTAATAACGGTTTTTACGATCCGGGCTACTGTACCATATGCAACTACTATTAAATCAGCATGATCTAAATTAAGCTTTTCGTATCTCACTTCTTTTTCTTTTAATTTATTATATTTATCTTGAATTTTAAAATTTAAGGTTTCCATTTTATAAGGATCCAGATTAAAAGGAACAATATATTTTTTTTCCCTTCCTTTACATCCGGTTAAAGTCCATCCTTCTTTATCTGGCAAATTAATCTTTTTTCTTTCCTTAAACTCCACAGATTCCATCATTTGTCCTATCAACCCATCTCCTAATATCATAGCCGGATTGGTATATTTGTCAGCTAAATCAAAAGCATCCATGGTTAAATCTACCAATTCTTGTACGGAAGAAGGTGCCAGTACAATCAGGTGATAATCTCCGTGGCCTCCTCCTTTGGTAGCTTGAAAATAATCAGCTTGCCCAGGTTGAATACTTCCTAATCCTGGTCCTCCTCTTTGCATATTAACTATTACACAGGGTAATTCGGCACAGGCGATATAAGAAATTCCTTCTTGCTTCAAGCTTATTCCCGGGCTTGAGGATGAAGTCATGGCTCTTACTCCTGTAGCGGCAGCTCCGTAAACCATGTTGATCGCTGCCAATTCACTTTCAGCTTGAATAAAAGCTGAATTCTTAATTTTGGGTAATTTTTTGGCCATATAAGCAGTTAATTCGCTTTGAGGGGTAATCGGGTAACCAAAATAAAAATGGCATCCTGCACGGATCGCTGCTTCTCCTATGGCTTCATTCCCTTTCATTAACATTTTTTCTTCCATCTTTAGCCTCCTTAACAATAATTTAACTAAATAGAAATTTCCTCTTTATATAACTTTCTATAACCCTTATTTAGTGGAACTGCACTTAATAGGTTAAAAATCTTTAGTTGGAAAAATAATAGTAATTAAGAATTCTAATAGTATCTCTTGTGTTTTGTATTTGAAACTAATAACAAATTTATTTATACACTTCAATAGCCACATCCGGACAAGTTAATGCACAAAAAGCACATCCGGTACATTCCTCCACTTTAATCTGTTTAGCAGGATGATAGCCCTTTTTATTAAAATATTCTGCCATAACGATAATATGTTTAGGACAAGCTGTAATACATAATTCGCACCCCTTGCATCTTTCCTCATCAATTACAATTTTTGCCATATTATTTTCTCCTTCCTTTTTTAAAATTTAATCCCAGGGTAAGTGCATAAACCGTTTTATATAAAATATTGGTTCTTCAAAACATTCCTGCTTTATTTTTTGAGAAAATCGTTTCTCTAAGCAGATAAATTTTATCGGCACCTCTAATTTTTGAGCAGCTTGTTTTACTATAACATGTCCTTTTTTAATAACTTTTTCATCGGTTTGACTACTTAAATTAGGATTGCTTACTATTCCGTTAATTTTTAATCGAGAGGTATTTTCAATATCCCGAACTATCTCCATAATTTGTGGAACACTTTGCGTAAAAGGTCGAAAAGAATTTACAACTAACAGCATTTCATAATCTAATTCTTTAATGAAACTGCTGAAATTACCCAAAACTACTGCTCCTACATCATCTCCACCAACATCAAGTATTAAACAATAATCTGGATTTTGGATTAAACCTTTTATTTCAGGAGAGATTAGGGGTAAATCAGCATAAGTCATCTCACCTGCTGGAGCGATTACTTTTATATCTTGAGAACTTAAGGTATCTTTTGCTTCCCGGGTTCTAAAATAAGGATTAACAATATCTAAATCTACAATTGCAATCTTCTCGTAACTTTTCCTGCAATTTATTGAATAATTAATGGCCACTTCTGTTTTTCCACTTCCAAAGCTTCCGACAAATATCTTTATTCTTTTACTCAATATATTTTTTTCACCTCTTCTCCTTTAAAAACCCTTAAAACTCCTTCACATAAGGATAGCATCTCTTCTTCACCGGGATATACCATAACCAAAGATAAAAAACTAACTCTATCTCTTACCATATCAACAAATTCATTATTGTAAGCAATTCCTCCGGTTAAAATAATAGCATCTATCTGGCCTTTCAATACCGTAGCTCCTGCTCCGATTTCTTTAGCTACTTGATAAGCCATAGCTTCTAAAATTAGTTTTGCTCTCTTGTCTCCCCCTTTGATCATCTTTACAACTTCTCTAACATCATTGGTATTTAAATAAGCTACTAATCCGCCTTTTCCTTTTATCTTTTTCATTATTTCATCTCTGGTAAATTTTTCGGAAAAACAAAGTTCCACCAGGCCACCAACGGGCACTCCACCACTTCTTTCTGGGGTAAAGGGCCCTTCTCCATTAAGAGCATTATTGACATCGATAACTTTTCCTTTGCAATGAACTCCCACAGAAATTCCTCCACCTAAATGGGCAATAATAAAATTGGACTTCTCATACTTTTTACCTAAATCTAATGCTGCTTTTCGAGCTACTGCTTTTTGATTTAAAGCATGAAGAATGCTAATTCGGGGAATTTCCGGCATCCCAGAAATTCTGGCAATCGGTTTCATCTCATCCACGACTACCGGATCGACTATATAAGAAGGAATAGATAAATTTTCAGCAATTCCGTAGGCAAGTAATCCCCCCAAATTGGAAGCGTGCTCACCCCTTGCACCTCTACGGAGATCTGCTAACATCTTTTCATTAATTTTATAAGTTCCGCTGGCAACAGGCTTTAATAATCCTCCTCTTCCCACTACTGCATTAAGAGTAGAAAGATTAATTCCCTTTTCCTTTAAAAAATTTGAGATAATATCTTGTCGAAAATGATACTGGTCAATAATCTTGTTAAAATTTGATAATTCTTTGCTGTCATGTTCAATCTTCTTTTCGAATAACAATTGCTCGTTAGAAAATACTGCTACTTTGGTGGAAGTAGAGCCAGGATTTATCACTAATATTTTATAATCTCTACTCATTCTTAAATCACCTCATAAAACTAAGGAGTCATTTCAAATCTCACCCATTTCACCCATTAATACACCTAAGGCAATGGAATATAATTTTGATTGCGCACTATCTGATCGAGAAACCAATACCACGGGAGCTTTTGCCCCTAAAAGCAATCCTGCAGGTACTGCTTGAGCTAAATAAACCAAGCCTTTGGCAAAGATATTTCCTGATTCGATATTTGGTACCATTACAATATCTACCTCACCGGAAACCGGGCTTTCAATTCCCTTATGCTCTGCCGCTTCCTTAGAAATTGCATTATCAAAGCCCAATGGTCCATCTACTACTCCACCCACAATCTGTCCTCTCTCGCTCATTTTAGCCAAGCAAGCAGCATCGATAGTTGCCGGCATATCAGGATTCACTAATTCAATAGCTGTAACAACTGCTACTTTTGGTTTCTCGATTCCCAATGAATGCGCATAATAAATAGCATTTTGGATTATTTGGGCTTTTTGTTTTAAATCTGGACTGATACTCATGGCTCCATCAGTCATAGTAAGCAAACGCTTGTAATTTTTAATTTCCAGAGTATAAACATGGCTAAGCAATCGGTTAGTCCGTAAACCAATTTCTTTATCCAAAACAGCCTGTAAAAGTCTTGCTGTTCCCATCATGCCTTTCATTAATATAGAGGCTTTTTTATTTCGG
Source organism: Candidatus Atribacteria bacterium (assembly GCA_011056645.1). Lineage (NCBI taxonomy): Bacteria > Pseudomonadati > Atribacterota > Candidatus Phoenicimicrobiia > Candidatus Pheonicimicrobiales > Candidatus Phoenicimicrobiaceae > Candidatus Sediminicultor > Candidatus Sediminicultor quartus. The sequence goes on along the minus strand of DSEL01000100.1, from coordinate 12,308 downwards.
ACCAATTCCACCGCATATCGTGCAGTTTCTGTTTTATCCGGTTTATCAATTATTTCATAACTTGTAAGGTCTATCTTCAATTTTTCAGCTACTTGAATTATTTCATTTTCGTCACCGACCAATATTGAATCGGTTAATCCTTCTTTTCGAGCAGCTTCTACTGCTTTTAATACATCTTCTGCTCCCGCAGAAGCCACTGCCATTTTTTTTGGACCATAATCCTTAGCTCTTTTTAGAACCTCATCAAAAGATTTTAACATTTTTGCCCTTCACCTCTTTATTAGAAATTTAGCAATTAGCCAATTCTTCAATTCTTCAATTCACCAATTGTCCCATTCTCCAAAGATTTTGAAAATTTAATACTTAATTCTCTTTTTAATTACTTTCCCTAATCTTTTAATTCCCTCATCAATATCTTTTTCACTGGGATAACAAAAAGACAGCCGCATAGTGTTTTGGCCTTTTCCATCCGCAAAAAATGGACCGCCGGGAACATAAGCTACTTTCTCTTCAATCGCCTCTTTAAACATCTCTCCGGTATCTATGTAATCCGGCAAAGTAGCCACAATAAAAAATCCACCATGTGGTTCAGTCCAGGTTGCCTTTTTTGGAAAATGTTTTTTCAAAGCATTTATCATTGCATCTCTTTTTTTCTTGTAAATTTTAATATTAGATTTGATATTTTCTTCTATTTTGCCCATTTGGCAATACTCATAAGCAATTAATTGGCTTAAGATACTGGTACATAGATCGGTTGATTGCTTTAGTATAGTAATCTTTCCTATTATATCTTTATTGCCCAAAATCCAGGCTAATCGCAACCCCGGACATAATATCTTGGAAAAAGTACCTAAGCTAATAACCGAACCATTTTCTTCCAAAGAATAGATAGAGGGAATTGATTCTCCTTCAAATCTGAGTTTTTCATAAGGATTATCTTCTACAATAAATAGATTAAATTTATGCGCAATTTCAATTAACTTCCTTCGTCGAGCCAGGGACATAGTCACTCCTGCAGGATTTTGAAAATTGGAGATTGTATATATAAACTTCACTTTTTTACCTTCTTTTTTAAGACAAGCAAGTTTTTCTTCCAATATATCCATTTGCATACCTTCATCATCCATAGGTATACCTATTAATTCTCCCCCATAACTATGAAAGGCGTTTAAAGCAGCTAAGTAGCTTGGCAATTCTACTATCGCTATATCTCCGGGACTTAAAAAAACTTTGCCCACTAAATCTAATCCCTGTTGTGATCCAGAACTAATAATTATATTTTCCAATTTTCCATGATTGCCATCTTTAGCTAAATGTTCTAAAATGCATTTTCTTAGTTCGGGGAATCCTTCGGTACTGCTATATTGTAAAGCTTTAGCGCTATTTTTATTTAATACTTTCTGGGTGATATTCTTTATATCTTCTACCGGGAAGGTTATAGGATCGGGCATTCCCCCTGCTAAAGATATAACTTCTGGATTTTGAACTAATTTCAAAATCTCGCGAATAGCTGAAGCTTTCATTCTGGAAGCTAAAATAGAATAAAACTCCTCTGTTTTTATCATCATTATCTTCTCTCCTTTTATTTTTTTACTTTCTAAATTAGACATATTCCCAGGCTTCTTCTTCCCCTTTTAATACTTTAATTGCCCCTAAGGCTAAGGCTAACATCTCATCAGATTCCGGATATATTGTAACAGATGCTATAAAGTTTACCCTTTCTTTTATCCAGTTCACAAAAGTTTTGCCTAATGCTCCCTTATCTTTTGCTCCATTTCCAGTAATAACAATAGCGTCGACTTTTCCTTTTAATACTGCTGCCATCGCTCCTATCTCTTTGGCTACCTGGTATGCCATAGCTTGATATATTAATTCAGCTTCTTTATCTCCTTTAACTATTCTTTCTTCCACTTCTAACAAATTATTTGTTCCGAGATAATCTACTAATCCACCCCTTCCAATAAGCTTTTTAAGCATTTCGCGAAGAGTATATTTTTGAGCATAACATAGCTTGACTAATTCTGCACTAGGTAATCCTCCAGTTCTTTCGGGAGTAAACGGTCCTTCGGCACTGGCATTATTCACATCTATCATTCTCCCCTTACAATGAGCACTTACCGAAATTCCTCCTCCCAAATGAACAACTATCAAGTTCAGGTCTTGGTAAGATTTTTCCAACTCTTTAGCCATTTTTCTAGCTGCTGCTTTTAAGCTAAGTACATGAGACAAACTTTCTCTTTCAATATCAGACATTCCGGAAATTCGAGCGACAGAGTCCAATTCATCAACTGCAACTGAATCAACAATAAAAGCCGGGACTTTTATTGATTGAGCCAAGTCATAAGCAATTGCCGCTCCTAAATTTGAAGCATGTTCTATTCTTGGTCTCTCCTTTAAATCTTCCAGCATTAATTTATTTATTCTATAAGTTCCACTTTTTACAGGTTTTAGTACCCCTCCTCTTCCAACTATAGCATCTAAATGATTGGTATCGATTTTCTTTTTCTTTAAGAAATTAATAATTATTTCTTCTCTAAACTTGTGTTGATCAAATATTTTTATGTACACAGACAATTCTTTCGTACTATGTCTTATTGTCTCTTTATCTAATAACTTATCATCTTCAAATAGAGCAATGGCAGTAGAAGTTGAACCCGGATTTATTACTAATATTTTAAATTTCTTTGTCATATATAGCTCCCTCTTATATGTTGTAGCAATTTTTGTGCCAATTGACCCAAGAAAAATAGAAGATAACTTACCATGATTGAAAAAAAGTAATCTTTGAAAAATAATTAATGATAACTTATTGTTATATTCTTTGCATTATTATGCAATTTATTGCATTTCATATAATAAAATTTCAATGATTCTATTAGATAGAGGTAATTTCCAGCATGAAGTTCACTTCCTATTCCGTTTAACATTATTTTGCTGACCGATAATTTGATTAACAGATAAGAAGAAAGAATAAAAAATATGATTATTTTGAGGCTTGATATGCCATATTCCTAAGGCCTGATACTTTGTATCCATTACCAATTCAATGGGTGAGTTGGAAAACCAGTAAATTAGTGTTTACTTGTATTCATATATCTTTTTAATATTATGCTTTTTTATTTTATAATAAAAACTTCTCAAGCTGATTCCCAACTTTTTTGCAGCTATCGGACTGTCTCCCTTGGCAGATTTCAAAGCTTGCAGTAGAGCTATCCTTTCCGTATCATTTTTAATCTTTTCTAAGTCATTTTTATCCAAATTATTATAAATCAAATTATCAGATTCAAAACTTACAGATGGTCTTTCTTCCAATATTCCTGGTGTATTTAATTCATTTAAAAAAGGAATATGCTTAGGCAAGATTAATTCTTCGCTTAATCTCATGTTGATTACTGCTCTTTCAATTACATTTTCCAATTCTCTTACATTTCCCGGCCAGGAATAATCACCTAATATATTGATGGCTTCGGTTGAAATTCCTTTTATATTTCTGCCGAAATCTTGATTAAATTTTCTTAATAAATTATTGACCAAGAGGGGCATATCTTCTTTTCGTTCCCTTAAAGGAGGAATATAGATGGGTATAACATATAACCGGTAATAAAGATCATCTCTAAACCTTCCTTCTTTAACAGCGTTTTTTAAATCAATATTGGTTGCTGAGATTATCCTAACATCCACATTAACCGGATTTCTTCCTCCTACTCGAATAATTTCTTTTTCTTGAAGCACTCTCAATAATTTAGCCTGCAGATTCAAGCTCATCACTCCAATTTCATCCAAAAAAATAGTCCCCTTGTCGGCTTCTTCAAACAGTCCTTTCTTTCCGGTTTTTTTAGCACCGGTAAAGGAACCTCCCTCATAACCAAATAGTTCACTCTCTAATAAAGTATCTACTAAAGCAGAACAGTTTACTCGAATAAATTGCTGATTCTTTCTTTTGCTTACATGATGTATAGCGTGAGCAAAAAGTTCTTTTCCGGTACCGCTTTCTCCTTGCAGCAAAACGGTCGCGGGAGTGTAAGCAGCTTTCCTGGCTTGTTCTTTAGCGATAATCATTCCCCTGCTTTTTCCCACTATATCTTCAAAGGTGTATTTTGATTCTAAATGTCTAACTCTTTGCTTAATCCTCTTTAACTCTCTATTTAAGTATTCAATTTCCGAAACATCATGTATGACTGCCACACTTCCTTTCAAGACTCCCTCTACTACAACCGGTGCAACATTTACAATTACTTCTTTACGATTAGGTCCAACGCGCATTCTAACTCCGTGTACCGATTTCTTGGTTCTTAACACTTTTAAATGCATGCTTTCACCTTCATCAGCAATATCGATAGTAGGCGGTTTTCCTAAAACATCTTCTTCTGTCAAACCCGTAAGCCTGGTATAAGCAGGATTAATAATCGTGTGCAACCCCTTTTCGTCTACAACTGAAATAGCATCATCGGTAGCATGGATAATTGCTTTTAAGGTGCTTTGAATCTCTTTTTGTGTGGCGATTTCTTGTTGCCATTTATCTTTATTTAAAATATTTTTTTCTTCCATAAATTAACAACCTAGTGGTAATTGACCAATTAGCCGATTGGTCAATTTACCAATTGAATTAGTCGATAGTAATTAGTTACCAGTTTACCAGTCAGCCAACAAATTACCTGCTGAGTAATATATAATTAATAAATTATTTTTACACATATATAAATATAATCTTATCACTCATTACTTATTGCTCTACTATCTTTCTAACATCTTTTGAGCATGCTGAATAGTAATTTCGCTCATTTGATTTCCATCTAACATGCGAGCAATCTCTTTGATCCGCTCTTCGCCTTCCATTTCTTTTAATCTTATATTTGTTTGATTATTTAAGATATATTTTTCAATATAGAAATGTTTCTCTGCTCTGCAGGCTATCTGAGGTAGATGAGTTACGCAAACTACTTGTCTTTTTTTAGAAAGCGCCTTCAGCTTTTGTGCAATTACCTCGCCCAAGCGTGCACCTACCCCGCTGTCAATTTCATCAAAGATTAGCGTTGGAACTTGATCTACTTCTGAAAGTATTGATTTTAAAGCCAACATAATCCTCGAAACTTCTCCCCCCGATACAATTCGAGCCAAAGAACGCAACTTCTCTCCCACATTGGGAGAAATCATAAACTCAACATCATCCATTCCTTTTGGACCTATCTTATATTTCTTACCATCTATTTCTATTCCGTTATCATCCTCGTAAGTATTAATAGACACTTCAAACTGACATCTTTTCATATTTAGATCTTCTAATTCCCTTACCACTAATTTCTCTAAATCCTCGGCTATCTTTCTCCGATAGATATTTAGCCGGCGAGAAATTGTGGAAATGATATCCTCCAAAACATTAATTTCTTCTTTTAACTTTTCTAATTTGTCTTCACTGTAATCAATGGCTTCTAACTCCTGATATATTTTTTGGCGATATTCCAATATTTCTTCTATGGTAGAGCCGTATTTACTCTTTAAATTATTAATCAGGTTTAATCTACTCTCCACTTCTTTTAATCTTTGGCTGTCTAAATTAATTTCATCTTTGTATTTTACAATTTCATTTACAATATCCTCAAATTGATAGTCTACTACTTTTAAATTTTCTCTTATCTTTTCAATTCGCCGGTCAAGGGAAGCAATTTCTCCAAAATCTATAGAAACTTCTTTTAAGGAATCTCTTACTGAAGATTGCTCCATCCCGCCTTCGTTGAGAATAAAATTGACTTTTTCCATGGTATTAATAATTTTTTCTGCATTCTTTAAAATCATCTCTTCATCTTCTAAGGCCTTATCTTCATCTTTCACCAAAGCCGTTTTATCTATCTCTTCTAACTGAAATTTCAGAAAATCTATTTTTTTTGTATTTTCTTCTTTATCTTTCAATAACTTAAATAACATTTTACTTTTTTCCCGCCATCTTCTATAATGATCCAATAATTCCTTTCTGTCTTTCATAATTTTATCTCCTCCCAGATTATCTATTAGTTCAATATGTTTAGTCGGATCCAGAATAGATTGATGATTATGTTGTCCGTGTAAATCAACCAAAAATGTACCTATCTCTTGAAGTGTGGATAAATTTATCAACCGTTGATTAATCAAGCATTTATTTCGTCCTTTATTGTTGACTTCTCGTCCAATAAGTAAAGCCCCTTGTTCATCAACAATTTCTATGTTTGAATTTAAATTGTTTATAAGCTCTTTTTCCTGAGGAGATAACAGAAAGAGTGCTTCTATTATTAAACTATCTTCTCCGTCTCGCATTAATTCAGGAGCGGCAAAACCACCCAAAATTAAATTTATCGCTTCTATGATAATTGACTTACCAGCTCCAGTCTCTCCGGTTAAAACATTTAATCCTTCTTCAAATTCAATATTTAATTCTTTTATTAAGGCCATATTTTTTATATTTAATTGAAATAACATTTATTCTATTTGTCAACCTCATAGTAGAAAAATATATTCTATTCTATTTGTCCGCTCCATCTTAATTTTTCCCGTAAAATATCATAAAAACTCTTTTCTTTGAAAGTAATTAATCGAGCTTCATCTTCTGATTTTTTTATTATCACCTCATCATTCGGCCTCAGAACAAAACCCTCTTGTCCGTCGACAGTAACCATAACCTCTTCTTCACTTACTTCTAAAGTTATTTTTACTTGATCATCTTCACTAATAATAAAAGGTCGGGCAGATAAAGTATGGGGACAGATAGGGGTAAGTATAATACAGTTTATGCTGGGATTTACAATAGGCCCACCGGCAGAAAGAGAGTAAGCAGTAGAACCGGTAGAGGTAGAGACGACCAATCCATCCGCTGAATAAGTAATAACGTAATTATTATTGACATAGGTAGCCAAGCCTATAATTCGCGCAAATGCTCCTTTACCTATAACTACATCATTGAGGGCAGTAAATTTTTTTATCTCTTTTCCTCTTCTTTCTACTGAACAGTTTAACATCATTCTCTCATCAAGAAAATATTTCTCTTGATATAGCTTTTCTAAAGATTTTTCCAGGTCATTAATACCAATTTGAGTTAAGAATCCTAAACCTCCCAAATTCACTCCAAAAATAGGTATGCCTTCGCTAGCAGCAATTCTAGCCGCTCTAAGCAGAGTTCCGTCTCCTCCCAAAGAAATAATTAAATCAACCTCTTTAAGAAATTGATTAGCGGGACAATTTAATTCCTTTTTTCCTATTGCCTGACCCATATTCCCTTCAATGCAAACTTTTAGCTTATTGGAATTTAACCAATCTATTATTTTACAAGCAGTTTCCCGCGTTTTTTCTTTTTCATAATTCACCACTAAACCGACTCTGTTAAATTTCATCTCCACCCTCCTTGAAGTAAATAATATAACAACAAACTAAAAATTGCACCAGCCAAAAAATAGACTATCTTGATTATCTTTTGAGAAATAGTGCTTCCGAACTGAAACTTTACTTCAGAAATACTCTTATTTTTCATATTTATTAAAAGGATTCCGCTTGGTTGGTAGGCAAGGTAATATTCTAACATCTGTCTTCTAGTTTCCCGGTTAGTGATATAGGGAATTTTCTCTCCGCTTTTGACCTCTACTACGTAGATCTTACCTTTCTTCCTCGCTAGATAATCTATACGAACCAAGTAGTGATGAACCCTATCACCAATAGTTACCAAAAGCGGTTTACTTTTTTGAGCATCTATGATCACATATCCATTTTTTTTTAATATTTTCTCTGCTTCTTTTTCTGCCCGCCTGCTTTTAGAAAATCTCTTTCTTAACCCTTGAACCCTTAACCAATTACTAGTCTTGAGATAGAGAATCAGAAAGAATATCCCTCCACCAATAAATAAAATAAAGATTAGAATATCATTTTCGTCTATATTCAAAAACTTCACTCCATTAATTTCTTACTTTAAATTAACTCATCATAAGCTTAACGATTGTTACAAGAATAAACATCAGTAAATAAAGTTATAGAATATTATTTTTTAGGAGAAAGTTCTTGATGAGCTTGTTTTACCACTTCCTCAGCAAATTGAGGGAAATTATTAGCTTTATCTTTTACGGCATTTTTTATCAAGTAAATAAAATATTCTATATTGCCCGAAGTCTTTTTTAAAGGGGAAAAAGTTAATCCTCGAACACTAAAACCCATTTTTTGAGCTTTTTCACAGATTTTTTCAATGACTGACTGATGAACTTCTGCCTTTTTTACTACACCGCCCTTTTGAATAAACTCCCGACCTGCTTCAAATTGTGGTTTAATTAATGCCACCACTTCTCCCTTCTCTTTAAGTAATTTATATACTGCTGGCAGAACTTTATCCAACGAAATAAATGAGACATCTATGGTAGCTAATTCAAAAAGGTCATCGAATTTATCAGTAGTCAGATATCTTATGTTGGTTCGGTCCATCACTACTACGCGGCTATCTTTCTGCAGTTTCCAGGCTAACTATCCGTAACCTACATCAACACAATAAACTCTCTCAGCTCCATACTTAAAGAGACAATCGGTAAAACCCCCGGTAGATGCGCCAACATCAATTGCTCTTTTTCCTTTGATATTAATATTAAAAGCTTTTAGAGCTTTTTCTAATTTTTCTCCGCCTCTACCTACAAAGGCAGTCTCTTTTTCTTTAACTGAAATATTACTTTCAACCTTAAACTTTTGCCCTGATTTATCGATTCTTTCCCCTTCCACCGAAACTTCTCCCGCCATAATAGCACTTTTAGCTCTTTCTCTACTGGGGAAAAATCCTTTTTCAACCAGTAATATATCCAAACGCTCTTTTTTTAATTTTTCCAAATTTGCAAATCCACACCTCTCGAATTAAAATTCTACAGATTGAATTATATTATCAAACTAAGTCTAAATTACCGAGCATAATATCCAAGCGGTTATAGTTCCAATAAAAGCTCCTACGATAACTTCAAAAGGAGTGTGTCCAACTAATTCTTTTAAGCGCTTATCTCTGATCTTTCTTTCCTCAAAAAATTCTAAAATGATTTTATTTAATACTACAGCCTGCTCGCCTGTCTCCCTTCTTACTCCTGCTGCATCAGCCATAATGATAAAAGCTAGGACGATAGCTAAAGCAAATATAGAAGAACCCCATCCTTCTTTCAAGCCAATACTTACTGCTACACATACAGAAAGGGCGGAATGAGTGCTAGGCATCCCTCCTGCTCCGACAATCCTCCTAATATCCCATTTTTTTTCAGAAATATAAAAGACTATTAGTTTTAAGCTCTGATTAACCACCCAGGCTATAAAAGCAATTATTAAAATTTTATTGCTAAAAACCCGGGACAAATCTGCAATATTAATCTTTATCACTCCTTAATTTTCTATTCTGCTCCTTTTAGTTTTCTGACTTAATCCAATCCTGATCTCGAAGCAAAGGCATACTGATGTCTACATGTCCGGCTAAGCTATCTTTCTGATTTCCTTCTACTAATATTTGTACGCCTTTAATCGAAGGAATTTCAGTTAAAGTATTAACAATAGAATAGACGGTCATCAATTCACCGCTGCTTCCTCCTGGATGATTGGTAAATATTTCTTCAGATAGATCTACATAGACAATTTCATCGGCAATATATACTTCATTAACTTGAGTCTCTGGGGGAATGGTAGGGTATAGATCGGAACTTTCCGGACCTTTAATCAACTCTATGACTACTTGTCTCGCTAAAGAAGAGGTTTGAGATATTTTTCTTTTTTCGGGTTGTAAGTACATTGCCTGAGAATCAGAAAAGTAAAGGTTTACCTCAGCCATCTCTTCGGTTTGTATGGGCTGAACTTCTTTTATTTCTTCTTCCTTATAGGGGACTTCTTTGGTAATAACCGGTCTTTCTGTATATTTTTGCCAGATAGGGGCAATGAACTTATTGAATATAGTATAGCCAAAAAGTACAATGACCAAGAGTATGAATAATGTGAAGATAATTCTTAGGTTATTTCTTTTCTTCTTCGACTTTCTATTTTTTGACATAATCAATCCTACTCGCCATTATCGGGGGCATTTTCTACATAATTCTTTATTGACTCAAATAAGGCTTGAGCAGCATTTTCTCTAAACTTAGTGGTTTTTAGTAATCCTTCCTCTTGAGGGTTAGAGATAAAAGCAACTTCTACAATTACTGCTGCCATATTAGCTCCCTTTAATACGATAAAGGGAGCTTGTTTTATTCCCCGATCTTCTAATTTTAGATACTCTACTAATTTTTTCTGGATAATCTCGGCAAGATCAAAACTATACTTGATGTTAGCACTCTCTTCCAGATCAGCGATAATTAAAGCCAAATCGGTATCTACTTCGGGATGAGTTCTGCTAGCTCTATTTTCTCTATCTGCTACATCTCTGGCAGAAGCTCCGATATATTTGGAGCTCAACAAAAAGGTTTCTATCCCTTGAGCGCTAGGACGATGATTTAATACTGAATTAGCGTGTAAACTTATAAATACAAAGCCACCCTTCTGGTTGGCGAAATTGGTCCTATCTTCCAAATAAACAAATTCATCTTTATTTCTGGTTAAATAGGTAGGAATACCGGCATTTTTTAATAGTTTCTCCAAATAAAGGGCGATTCCTAAAGTAACTTCACTTTCCCTTAAACCGGTAGGTCCGATCGCTCCAGGATCTTTTCCGCCATGACCCGGGTCAATAATTACTACTCTCTTGCCGGTTATCACAAGGCCGGGCACAGGTTTTTCTTCTGGTTTAACAGGAAGTTCTTGAGGAATAACATCTCCTCCACTTGGTTTAAAAATATCAATCACTACTCTATCTGGTTCACTAAGGCTAAAAATCTCGTATTTAGCTTCCCGGTAAAGATCAAATACTACTCTGGTAACTTCCTGGTTAAATTGAGTTGTTCTTACTGTTTTTATCACTCCATCATCTATCTTAATCTGCTTGGAGGTATTTTCTAATTTTACATCAGAACCCATAATATCAATAAATATCCTATCCGGATTTATTAATTTATCTGCTTTAAATTCTGTCTTCTCCGATAGATCTACCACTACCCTGGTCTTATCGGGATGCGAATAACTTCTAACAACTAACAGATAAGGCCTTATGGTATTTATAAATAAAATTTTAGCCTGGTTATCCCATTTTATATCTACTTTGACAATAAGTTTAATAGCTTCCAAGGGTATCATTACCCGATTGTCGATAATTCTGGCTGGCATTTCTAAAGGCATTGCCTTCTCATCTATCTCCAAAAAAGGATCATCAATTACTAAGCGTGCTATATGATTGTCAATATTTATGGTCATTAATTTTAAAACCGGAAACCAGGTAATTCTTCCACCTAAAGCTTCTACTACATTGCGAGCGGAAACTAATAACCGGTCATTCTCAATAACCGAAGGAACCACCATTTCAAGAGGTATATTGTTCATTAATATCTTTATTTCTGAGGATTGAGATAAAGCGGAAGAAGGGGGGAACAAAATCGCAAATAAAGCCGTAATTAAAATGATGCAGAATATCTTTTTCATATAACCTATTCTATCCCTCCTGAACTAAATATCTAAAGAATAAAACTTTCAAAATGGCTGCTAAAGGAACGGCTACCAATACTCCTAATATTCCTAGTAACTGACCACAAATTAACATTGATAGGATTACCGTTAAAGGATGCAAACCTAATCCTTTGCCTAAGATTTTAGGATTAATATATATCGTCTCAAGCTGATTAACTAAAACAAATAAAATTATGATCACAAGCAATATCCACCAGGGGCTACCCAAGGCAAAAATTAAAGCCAGAAAAACTCCCACAATAGGTCCTAAATAGGGGATAAAGTTAAACACGCCACTAACAATCCCGATAATCAAGGCGAATTTTAAATTCAAGAAATACAATCCAATACCAATTAAGGTTCCTACAATAATGCAAACTATTATTCGACCACGAATAAAACCACTGACAATATGATCTATTTCCTCCAAAACTTCCTTAAATTCCTTTTTATTTTTCTTGGATACATAACTATACAAATTTTCTTTAAATTTTAACATGTCTCTCATGATGTAAAATAAGATTATAGGAACCATCACTATACCAAAAGTGATGCTGGAAACTATGTTGGATAAATAAATGATAATGCTTTGGGAAAAACCTAATACATTCCTCTGTAGTTCAGATAAATTTTCTTTAAGCAAAATCTCTACGTCAGCCGGGTTGATAAATTTTGAAAGTTGCGGTTTTATGGACAAAATTATATTTTGATAATTTTCGATAAAATTAGGAATTTCTTTATATAAAATATTAAGC
>DSEL01000099.1 GCA_011056645.1 Candidatus Atribacteria bacterium | reverse complement strand
TAGCAGACTATTATAAATAGCTTCGGGAAGGGCAATCTGTTTTAAGCTCCAGGTCAGATTGTATTCAATTCCAAAAGCACTTAATAGTAAAGATATTAGAATACTTTGTAAAAATGATGAAATAAAAGTCACCACTGGAATAATAAATAATATATGTTCATGAAATATTTTTTCTTTAAAAATTCCACAGATAAAACCTATCACTGTTTTTGCCAAAGCGTGTATTCCCAGGAGACTGGTAGAAAAGATATCCTGCAATAAACCGAAAGAAAATCCGGTGATAGCCCCTTCCTTTTCTCCTCTTAGCAAGGATAAAGCTACTACCACCACCATTATAAAATCAGGTTTTACTCCCAGGACAGTAAAAGAATTAATAAGAGTAAGTTGAATCACCAAAGCAACTACAATTATTGCACCTTTCAGTAAAATCCTCATCAGCTATCTCCTTGCTTATTTGATAAATTAGAAAACAGGTATTGATTTAAATTAAGGGTGATACTTGTTTAAGATATATGGGAAGGGGAATTTAATTCTCTTTGTATTGATATTAAGAGCTTTAGAAATAAGCAAAAGAACGACTGATAATATTAAATAAATCTCTTATTGTCTATTATCCGTAGCCAACGAGATAATGCATTAATATTAAGCAACTAAGCTCATTATTGTTTTATCTTTCTTTATTGTTTACCTACTCGCAGATTATTTTAATTAATGTTCTTAAATTATTAAGCATTACTCTTTATCGATTATTATTCTACTTCTTTTAGAGAATAAACTATTTTCCCAACAATGACCAACCAGATAAAGTAAAAAAGGGCTAAAGCTCGGAAGGTTCTTTTTGGCTGCTTAAACGATCTATAAATCCATTCCATTCCGTGTTTTTGCATCCATAATGGTGCTCGCGGTATCCTACCGGAAAGGACGTCAAAACTTCCCCCTACCCCTATACATACTGGCACATTTAATTTTTCCAAATTTTTACTAATCCACTTTTCTTGTTTGGGTACACCCATACCCACTAATAATATATCCGGTTTATTTTCTCTGATCTCAGTTATAACCTCTTCTTCTATACTGTCGCCAGTACAACTATTACTTTTAATCCTATCGTGATTCTCAGAATCTTCAATATCAAAATAACCATGGTGGGTTCCGACTATTTTTATTCCCGGATATTTCTTGTTTAGATTTAAGGCAGCCTTACTAGCAACACCGGGACAAGAACCCAAAAGATATAGAGAATATCCCTTCTTGGCGGCTAATATGCATATATTTTGTATTATATCTATACCGGTGACCCTTTCAGCTAAAGGATAATTTAAGGTAGTAGCAGCCCATAAAATGCCTGCTCCATCGGGAGTAACCAGATCCGCAGATTTTAATATGTCATGATATTCAGGATCTTTTCTTGTTCGTAAAACAGCCAAAGTATCCGGAGTAACAACTTGATGAGGTTTTTTAGATATAATAAATTCCTCTATTTTTTGAATAGCTTTCTGATTATCCACCTGATCAATTCCTACTTGAAAGAGATTTATCCGTTTGGTTAAATTATCTCTTCCGATAATTAATTCCTCTGAGTGAACCTTATTCTTCAACAATCCAAAAACTGCCCAGCCAAAAGCAGTTAAAGTTAGCAACAGATAGAAGTTCTGGTAGATAGAAATAATAAAAGCTGATATGCTTAAGTAGAGAGAAACCCCGATAATGGTTAAATTCGCTCCCGGTGCGGAGAATCCGTAAAATTGCAGTATCTGCCTTAATCTGCTCCTGTTTCCTCCGTTTCCGTTTTCTGAAAATAAGGAAAATTTCCCTCCTATAATACCCGGAATTGAGCTTTCTTGACGGGCATAATTTGCCACAATAGAATAGGAACTGTCTATAATCGGTACACCCAAAATTAAAAGAGGAATCAGTAAGGTTAAAGCTGCTGTACTCTTGGATACGCCCACGATTGCAATCACCGCTAATATAAATCCAAAAGACATATAATATGAAGAAAATTTTCCCCGGGGGATATATTTAATAAAAATATATGAAACCGTTGCCATTATCAAAGATAGCACTTCCGCCAAAATTAATCCCTGCCTCTGTATAAGAGAAACCATTAAAAAAGTGAGGGAAGCGACAAAGACAATATAGGGAGTGATATCCCCCAGTTCATCTTCCTGGCTAATTGAGTTAGTAATGCTTATCAGCCAGATAAGAGTTAAGGGGATAGATAAATAGTTTAGATAAAGATACCCTCCTGATGAGGAGGAAGGAGCGCGTAAAAATTCTATTTTAACTCCGGAATAAATTATAATCAAAGAAATTAAAATCTGAAAGATTAATTTATATCCTGTGGGAATTTTTCTCTTTTCATCGATCTTCCCCAGGATAATCATTAGCATACTGCATACAAAAATTCCTGCAATTTTTAGCATCATTCCGATTTCCAACATATCAAAATATTATCCTTCATTATTTTTTACTTTTTTTACTATCTTATCTTTTTACAACAATAACTTTATAAATTCCTTCTTTTTAGAATAATTTTTTTAAAATTATCATAATTAACGAATATTCTCTTTAAACCAACAAACTGTTTTCTCTAAACCCGATGATAAGTCAAACTGTGGCTTCCACCTTAAAACATCTTTAATCAAGTGGCAATCCAGAATATTTTTCCGTAAATCTCCTTCTCTGGGAGGTCCATAATCTGCCGGATAAGGAAATTTTATCATTTCTTTTAAAAGATAAAAGATATCATTTACTGAAGTGCCTCTTTGGCTGCCTAAATTAAAGCCGTTAAATTTAAATTTAGCTTCGTGTTTAGATTTTAGGTTAGTTTTGTATTTCGTTTCAACTTCAACTTCTTGCTCTCTTTCTATTCCTTTTTCTTTTCCTCTAAGAGCCTCAGGTAATTTTACCATATTTTTTAGCACGAGTAAATTGGCATAAGCAACATCTTCTACATAAATATAATCTCTGATATATTCTCCGTCACCATTTATAGTAGGGACTTCACCTTTGAGCATCTTTTCTATAAATATTGCAATAACGCCAGCTTCACCATAAGGATCCTGTCGAGGCCCATAGACATTTCCATATCTTAATGCTACATAGGGGAGATGGTAATTTTTCTTATAAAAATCAAGATAATACTCGATAGCAACCTTACTAATTCCATAGGGTGATTGAGGTTTGAAAGGAAAATCCTCACTGATGGGGAAACGGTCTGGTTCTCCATAAACAGTACCCCCGCTGGAGGCAAAAATCACCCCTTTGACCTTATAATTCACGCAGCATTGCAACAAATTCAGGGAACCAAGAATATTAGTTTGAGCATCAAATAGAGGGTCTCTTACCGAAAAAGAAACACTGATCTGGGCGGCTTCATGGCATATATAATCTGGTTTTTCTTTCTTAAACACACCCACTAATCCTTTTTGATCGGTAATATTTAATTTATAAAATCGGGCATTTTTATGGATATTCACCTCACGACCGGAAGATAAGTCGTCAATTATGACCACATCATAATTATTTTTGAGAAGCAAATCTACAATATGCGAACCGATAAAACCTGCTCCGCCGGTCACTAAAACGGTGGTCTTTTTTCTTTCCATCATTGGTTTTTTCCTCTTTTTTAGCGGCATATTTCTTTTCCTTCCACTCCTTCCACTAAAAAGTTAGTTAAAACTATCTACAGTGAAGTAACTTTAGTACACTTTTTATATTAGAGAGAGAGCAAAAATAAGAGCGATAATGCTACAGATGATGCTCATTCCCCATAATATAAATACCACATTTTTATGGGTTATCCCCCTAACTAAAAGTCTATGGTGGAGATGCCCTTTATCGGCCAGGAATATAGGGTAATGCCCCCGGTATCTCCTCCAGACAGCAAAAAGTGTGTCAAAAATAGGGAGAGCCAGAATTATAATGGGAATAAAAATATATAGGGCAGTCTCACCGCTTAAAGCCCACAAAGCCCCTATAGAGGCTAATATAAAACCGGCAAAGGTACTACCTGAATCTCCTAGAAAGATTTTTGCCGGAAAAAAATTAAATCTTAAAAATGCTAACATGCTCCCCGCCAAAGCAACCGATAGGATACTAAGTACCTCTAAATTTTGTCTTACACCTAAAATAAAAAAAGTTACCAAGGCAATAAGGGAAATCCCACAAGCCAGCCCGTCTAAACCGTCTATCAAATTGATGGAATTAGTCACTCCTACTATCCAGAAGATTAAAAAAGGATAAAGAAGATAACCCAATAGGCCAAATATTTTTAATTGATTAAGCATAAAATTATTTATCAAATCGCCGTTATAAATAATCACTATTATGGCTGGAACCATTTGAATCATAAATTTATTCTTGGGAGATAGGTCTACTATGTCATCTATTACTCCTAATAACAATATAATTACTCCGCCGATTAAAAGGGCTTTAATCTGTCCTTCTATCTCTACTATAAAGAGCAGACTTAGTAAAAATCCAAAAAAAATAACTATCCCTCCTAAATTGGGGATAGCTTCCTCGTGTACTTTACGATGACCGGGTTGGTCCATCATATTCTGCTTTTTCCCTACGCGCTCCATGTAGGGAGTTAAAATATAAGAAACTATAAAGGCAATTACACCAACTTCAAAATATTTCAAAAGCAAATTCTCCTATTTATTAATTCATTAATCGATTGATTACCC
>DSEL01000098.1 GCA_011056645.1 Candidatus Atribacteria bacterium | reverse complement strand
TATTTATATTAGTTAACTCTGCGCTTAGTGAGTTAATATTTGCTTCTTCTTCTTCAATTTTTTGGGATATTTTGATTTTTTCTTTTTCGTATTTTTTTAAATTTGTTTTTATTCTGGATAAATTTGTTCTGCATAAA
The DNA here is from genome assembly GCA_011056645.1 of Candidatus Atribacteria bacterium. NCBI lineage: Bacteria > Pseudomonadati > Atribacterota > Candidatus Phoenicimicrobiia > Candidatus Pheonicimicrobiales > Candidatus Phoenicimicrobiaceae > Candidatus Sediminicultor > Candidatus Sediminicultor quartus. The sequence continues at coordinate 3,526 of DSEL01000098.1, read as the reverse complement.
TTATACTTTTGATAGATTAAAAATAGTTCTAAATTTTTAATCTCTTCCTGGCATATTTTGTAATTCTTTAAATGTTTTGCTTCCTCTTCCAAAATCAGTGATTGAGTTCTTATTTCAGAAATTATATTCTTAATTTTATCTAGATTATTACTGGTTTCCTCTATTTTATCTAATGTTTTTTTCTTTTCATAACGGTATTTGGAAATAGAGGCAGCCTCTTCAAACAAATGACGTCTTTCAGATGGTTTTGCACTTAAAATAAGATCTACTTCACCCTGAGCAATGATGGAATAAGTATTTTTACCTAACCCTGTATTCATGAATAATTCTTGAATATCTTTTAATTTACAGGAAATACCATTAATAAAATTTTCGGTCTCACCAGAACGATAAATCCTTCTTTTTATATTTATTTCTTCACAATCTATCGAGAGAATCTTTTCATGATTATTAACGGTTAACGACACTTCCGCTATGTTTAAAGGTTTTTCCTTGTGATTCCCCGAAAATATAATGTCTGTAAGTTGTTTTCCCCTTAATGACCGGATATTCTGTTCGCCCAATATCCATCGAACTGCATCGGTTATATTACTCTTACCACAACCGTTTGGACCGACAATGGCAGTTACACCAGAATTGAATGATAACTTTATTTTTTTTCCAAATGATTTAAAGCCATAAATTTCCAGTTCTTTTAAAAACAATCTTTTACCTCATCTAATTACTTTTAATTTTTTTAAGGCATCCTGTGCGGCATTTTGCTCAGCTTCTTTTTTATTTTCACCAGATCCATTTCCATAAGTAGTTTTATTCAGCTTTACCTCAATACAAAATATTTTTTTATGGTCTGGACCTTTTTCTTTGACCAAATAATATTCGGGTAAACATTTCAGCTTTTTTTGAGACACTTCCTGCAGTAAAGTCTTAAAATCTCCCCCATGTTTATCCTTCATAATCAGTTCCATTTCTTTTTTTATAAATAAAGAGAGTATTTTTTTTGTTTTTTGGATGCCACTATCTAAATATATGGCACCTAATAAAGCCTCGAAACAATCAGCTAGAATAGATAATTTATTTCTCCCTCCGGTGGAATCTTCTCCTTTTCCCAAAATAATATATTTTCCCAAAGAAAGTTGATCAGCCCATTTAGCTAAAACATCTTTGCTAACCATAACCGATTTAATTTTAGTAAGCTTACCTTCCGAAGAAGAGGCTAATTTACGATAAAGATAGCCGGTAACAATTAAATTTAAAACAGAATCACCTAAAAATTCCAACCTTTGATTGTTCGTTACCTTACCTTTAAAACTTTTTTTTGGGAAGGAAGGATGGGTCAAAGCTTCTTTGATAAGAATTTTATTTTTAAATTTATAATCCAATTTTTCTTCTAATTTATATAATAATAAATCCATTTCTTTATTCAAAAACTTCTTCCACCTTATTATTTATTCATTGTAAATATTAATTATTAACTAACGATTAACGAGTATCTACTTCTTCATCTTCATCATATTTACTTAAAACAATAACTCCGTTATGTCCGCCAAAGCCAAATGAATTGGAAATAGCATAATTCAAACTTTTCTTTTCACTTATATTAGGCACGTAATCTAAATCACACTCCGGATCGGGAGAATTGTAATTTATTGTAGGAGGAATTATACCATTTTTTATGGTAAGAACAGTAGAAATCGCTTCCACTCCACCGCTTGCTCCCAAAAGATGACCAGTCATCGATTTATTGGAACTTATCTTTAAATCATAGGCATAATTACCAAATATTTTTTTAATAATTAGGGTTTCTAATTTATCATTTAAAGGAGTAGAAGTACCATGAGCGTTAATATATTCTATTTGGGAGGGGTTTATTTCTGCATCTTTTAAAGCAATTTCGATAGCTTTGGCAGCCGCCACTCCTTCAGGTGCGGGAGCAGTAATATGGTAAGCATCAGCAGTCATGCCGACACCAAGCATCTCGGCATAAATAGGTGCGTTTCGCTCTTTTGCGTGCCGCATAGTTTCTAGAATTAGTATCCCAGCTCCTTCCCCTATAACAAATCCATCTCTTTCCTTATCAAAGGGTTTAGAAGCATTTTTAGGTTGATCGTTTTGGGTAGATAATGCCCTCATCTGGCAAAAACCGGCTAAAGCCATAGGAGTAATTGCAGCTTCCGTACCTCCGCTAATAATTATTTGCGCATCTCCTTGTTGTAAAAGTTTGAAGGCTATTCCCAGGGCATGCGTGGATGACGCACAAGCAGTAGTAATAACACCATTAGGTCCCTTAGCTCCGATTTTTATAGCTATCTCTCCTGCGGATATATTAGAAATCATCATGGGAACGAAAAAAGGACTTACTCTCCCCGGTCCTTTTTCAAGTAATATTTTATGCTGTTTTTCAAAAGTATCAATACCGCCTATACCTGAACCAATGATAACTCCTGTTAAAAAAGAATCTTTTTCAGTAATTTTTAATTTAGAATCCTCGAGTGCTAACATTGCCGCAACTATTGAAAATTGCGTATTTTTATCCATTCTGTTTGCTTCTTTATTAGATAAATAATTTGTACAATTGAAATCTTTTACTTCCGCTGCAATTTTAGTAGAATATTTTTCGGTATCGAAATAACTTATCCTATCAATACCGCTTTTCCCTTGGATTAAGGATTGCCAAAATTGATCTTTCCCAATTCCTACTGGAGTTACCGGTCCTAAACCGGTAATGACTACTCTATTTTTCATAATTCTATTCTCCATCATCATTAAATACACATTTTAATTAAGGGTCGGAGAAATCTCCGGCCCTTAATTTAATAAAGATTGATTTTTATTTCTTGTTATTGTTCTTGAACTAAATTTTAAAAAAATAAAAAAATACTTAACCGTATTTATGTCATATTTTTATTTGCTTAAGTATTTAACCACATCTCCGACCGTCTTAATTTTTTCAGCGTCCTCATCTGGAATTTCTAGATCAAATTCTTCCTCGAAAGCCATTATTAGTTCCACTATATCTAAAGAATCTGCACCTAAATCATCTACAAAAGAAGAGTCTTCTGTAATTTTACTTTCATCAACTCCTAATTGATCTACGATTATTTTTTTTATTTTATCCATTGACTCCATTCTAAACTTTCACCTCCTTTCACATTACCATACCACCATCGACGTTTATTACTTGTCCGGTAATATAATTTGCCGCATCAGAAACTAAAAAATATACCACCTTAGCGATATCTTGTACAGTGCCTAATCGTTTTAAAGGAATATGCTGTTGTAGATCCTGTCTCACTTTTTCCGGTAATTTCTTGGTCATATCTGTTTCGATAAATCCAGGCGCAACAGCATTAACGTTTATTTTTCTGGCAGCAAGCTCTTTAGCGATCGATTTAGTCAATCCTATTATCCCTGCTTTTGATGCAGCATAATTAACCTGTCCGATATTTCCGATCAATCCGATAACCGATGATATATTTACAATTTTATCAGTACTCTTTTGCTTCATCATATATTTTGCCACAGATTT
>DSEL01000097.1 GCA_011056645.1 Candidatus Atribacteria bacterium | reverse complement strand
AGGGATCATCAAGTAGAGATGCAGGTCTGTCAAATAAGAAGGAAATATCCTTACTTTGGTAAAGAGAAGATTAAAAGAATATTAGAAAGAGATTGCCATATAAATATTTCAGTTTCCTCAGTAGGCAGAATCCTAACTCCATATAGATCTCTGGTCTTCCCCCGATAATCCGGACACTCAGTTAAGACACTTTCATTAACATTAACTTTTCATATTCCTCCGGACTGCAGTAGCCTAAAGAGGAATGTAACCTTTCTCTATTGTAAAAAATTTCGATGTATTCGAAAATATCTCTTTGGGCTTTTCTTCTGGTTTCATATTTATTCTGGTAAATCAATTCCACCTTTAAGGTACGATAAAAACTCTCCATGACAGCATTATCGAAAGCAGTTGCTCTTGCCACTCATGGAACAGATTATACCATGTTTTAACAAAAGCAGCTGATATAATTCGCTGGCATACTGGCTGCCTCTATCTAAATGCAAGAGTAAATCCAATGAAAGATTTCGCTGTTTTAAGGCCATATCCAGCGCAGCAATGACCAATTCCTTGGTTAATCTGTCGCTTAGTGACCAGCCGATGATTTTCCGAGAATAGAGATCCATAATAGTAGCCAAATAGAGCCAGCCTTCTCTTGTGGCACGGTTGAGATGATTTTCGGCTACCGGTTTGCCATGTTTAGAATCAGTTGTTGCTTTGTATTTTCTTTTGGCTACTGCACGGATATCCATTTCCTGCATTAATCGTTCTACACGTTTTCTGCCAATAGGATAGTCTTCCCGTAATAGTGTCTGGTGGATACGAGGACTGCCATAGGTTCTGCGACTTTTTTGGTATATTTCCCTTATTTTCTGTTTTAATTCCATATCTTTGCTCTTTCTCTTACTTATAGGATACTTCAGCCAATCGTAATATCCGGACCGGGAAACTTTAAGGACTTGGCACATCTTCCTAACACTGAATCGTTCGGTGTTCTCCCGGGTAAACCGATAGCGATCTACGGTTTTTTCGTGAAGATGGCCAAAGCTTTTTTTAGGATGTCACGCTCTATCTGGATGTCATTTAGTTCTTTTTGTAATTTCCGAACCTTCTCCTCCTGGGGAGTGAGGTTTTCCTTGCCATGACCGGGGAAGGCCAGCTCTCCACACTTGCGGTATTCTTTGCGCCAATGATTTAAGTTATGAGGAGAAATCCCCAGATCACCGGCAACTTGCTCGATAGTCTTCCCTGAGGATAGACTGTACTCCACTGCCTCTTTTTTAAATTCCTTGGTAAATTGTCTTTTCTTTTCTTCCATGTTACTTGAACCTCCATTAAATTGATTATAGTCTTATCTTGTTGTCCGGTAAAGCGGGGGAGGCTCAGTATAATTTTAGAATTTCCAGCGAACAAAATCTATGGACTACTTTTTTTGATATTTACGAGAGATTTCCTAAAAAAATTGATATACCATTTAAAATGGTTTCCGGTTTCAGGGATGATAATCCCGAACATTTGCAAGCACTTAGAGAAGCGCTTGTTAATCTTATCATCCATACTGATTATTTTAGCCGGGCAAACCCAAGGATTAGAGTATTTTCAGACAGATTTGAATTTTTTAATCCCGGATCACTCCCCAAAAAAATAGAATATATTTTAGAAGAAGATTTTTCTCTGCCGAGAAATCCTATAATTGCCAAAATATTCAGATTTATTAGATTAGCAGAAAGTATAGGCAGCGGTTTCCACAAAATGATTGAAGGATGGGAACAACATTATGGAATAAAACCAGTAATAGAGGGAGATTTTGATTATTATAAAATTACTTTTCCCGTTATTACTGGAAAAGTCCCAGTAAAGTTGGGAGTAAAGTTGGGAGTAAACGAAGTAAAAATTATAGAATTGATGAAAGAGAATAAATATATCACAACGAAAGAGCTTTCTGGACATATAAAAATAAGCACTACGGCAATTGACAATAATATTTCAAAATTAAAGAAAAAAGGAATATTAAAGAGAATTGGTACTGCCAAAGGCGGATATTGGGAGGTAATAAAAAAATGACCTTTCTCGCATTTCCTCCCACTTGAGGGGGGAGGATTAAGGTGGGGGTGAGATATTTTCTGTTATTACGAACTCTGATTATCAGGGTGTGGCACTATCTATCTGACAACTGTAAACCGAGAACCGCTAACTTTTTCTTTTAAAAAGAAGGATTTTTCCAACCCTTTGTCGAATATATAATAAAGAACCATGGGGGACATTCTTCTTTTATACTCTCGCAATTAATGCATGGTTAAAAGTAAAGTGTGTCCCCCTGAATCTAAATCAAAAAGAGCACATTAAAAAATGCAATATTTAAAAAGTAATACTAAGTTTAGTATTCTTGCTTTTTTAATCATTGTTCTTTGTATTACTGTATCTATTTCCACCCTGGCCAAAAGCGAAGTCTACCCTGCCTGTGCGTGTATGCACGCAGACAGGTTCTCCTTATACGATAATCCTAAAATTTTGTCTACTACTTCCCCAAAACCAGAAGTTCAAACCATAAATATTAACCCCGCCTCTCAGGATGAACTGATAAAAGCATTAAGAGTAAGTGAACCTCTTGCCCAAAAAATAGTTACCTTAAGAGATTCAATAAGCGGAGGATTCAAAGAACCGCAAGACCTTCTTCAATTACCCGAGATAACCAAACTCGAATGGAAGGAATGGGAAGAAGAAGGGATAATAATCAACATTAAGTAAAAATAAAATGATTTTCTTAAAAAAGAAGGATTTTATAAACTTTTTGTTGTATTAAAATAAAGTTATAACATAATTAGAAAGGAGTTATTTTTTACTTTTAATGACAATTTAATAAGCTGATTGTATATCTTGAAATTGTGGAAAAAACTTTCCCTTGATGCATTGTTGGTGACGATGTTACTATTTTATATTTTTTAAGAGGAATTAAAAAATTGAATATGACTAGAAACGAAGCACAAACAAGAAAAGAGTTAATTGATGCAAGGCTAAAAATTGCTGGATGGGATGTTTTAAACCCTTCCTTAGTCACTCAAGAGCTAGATATCTGGTGTGGTTTACCTGGTTTATCTAATCAACGAATAAATGATTCCCAATCACCATACCAAGGACATCTTTTTGTTGATTATGCTCTTCTTTCAAAAGAAGGTAAATCAATTGCAGTTGTTGAGGCAAAAAAGACAGCAGTTGATGCGGAAATTGGAAAAGAACAAGCACGTAACTATGCCGAAAAAATACAAAAATCAAACGACGGTGGTCCAATGCCTTTTGTTTTTTATACGAATGGTTACGATGTATTCTTCTGGGATACTGAGCGTTATCCTCCACGAAAAATCTTCGGCTTTCCCACAATTACAGATTTAGAGCGAATGCAGTTTTTACGAGAAAATAGTAAAGTGCTTTCAAGCGAATTAATTAATACAAATATTGTGGGGCGCCCTTATCAAATTCAGGCAATTCGTTCTGTGCTCGAACGTGTTGAGAAGAAATATCGGAAATTTCTTCTAGTTATGGCAACAGGTACAGGAAAAACAAGAACCTGCATGGGACTTCTTGACGTATTGATGCGGTCTAATTGGATTCAGAAGGTCTTATTCCTTGTTGATCGCATTGCTTTAAGAGAACAGGCATTGGATACTTTTAAGCAATATTTACCTAATGCACCTATTTGGCCGAAAACAGGTGAAATTAAGTTTATTCCTAATAGAAGGATTTATTGTGCAACCTACCCAATGATGCTTAATCTAATACAACAGGATCTTTGTCCTCTTAGTCCTCATTATTTTGACATGATTATAGCTGATGAAAGCCATCGCTCAATTTATAACGTTTATAAAAATATTTTTGATTATTTTGATGCGGTACAACTGGGACTTACAGCAACACCAAAAAATGCAATAGATCACAATACCTTTCAATTATTTGATTGTAAAGATGGCTTGCCAACATTTGCATATTCATATGAAGAAGCGATTTATAATATTCCGCCATATTTATCTGATTTTGAAGTTTTAAAACTACGAACCAAGTTCCAACAGGAAGGAATTAATAGCAAAACAATAGCTGAAGCAGAAAAAAACAGGTTGATTCGAGAAGGGGAGGATCTTGATGAATTTAATTTTGAGGGTACTGAACTCGAGAAAAAAGTGACAAATAAAGGAACAAACGCGGTTATTGTGCGTGAATTTATGGAAGAGTGTATCAAAGATCCTAATGGAGTTCTTCCCGGAAAAACGATATTTTTTGCTATCTCTAAAAAACATGCTCATAGATTATGTGCGGTCTTTAACGGTCTTTACCCTGAATACAAAGGGCAGCTTGCGGAAGTTATTATTTCAGATGTTAAGGGTGTTCATGGCAAAGGCGGTATTTTTGATCGGTTTAAAACAAAAGATATGCCTCGCATTGCCATTAGTGTTGATATGCTGGATACTGGCATTGATGTGCGTGAAATTGTAAATCTTGTTTTTGCTAAACCAGTATTTTCTTACACGAAATTTTGGCAGATGATTGGCCGCGGTACACGGGTTCTTGATCCGGATGACATAAAATTTTGGTGCCCCAAAAAAGAGAAATTTTTAATTATAGATTGCTGGGAGAATTTTGAATATTTCAAGATGACTCCGAAAGGAAAAGAACCGAAAGAAACACGTCCGCTTCCGGTCAGACTTTTTGAAGCACATATCAATAAGCTTTTTGTTTCCCAAAAGAAAAAAGAGGCGGCAATAGTACAAAAAACAATTAATACTATTAGGAAGAATATAAAAGAATTACCGAAAAACTCCATTGTTATTTTAGATAATCAGGAATACTTAGAAAAAGTAATGGATGACAATTTTTGGATTAATATAACGGATGGAAAACTTGATTACTTACGCATGTATGTTAGCCCGCTTATGCGTGTGCTTTCAAATGCTGATTTTAAGGCGATGCGTTTCGAGTTGGATGGTACCGAAGCTCAAATAGCCCGCATCATGAGTGATGACGAAAAATTTGAAATTCTTAAGGATATAATCATTGAAAAAGTCAGCGAGTTACCGTTAACGGTAAATATAGTAGCAAAAGAACGAGTCTGGGTTGAAAAAGTGCAATCAAACCATTTCTGGATAACAGCATCAGATGATGATCTGGATGAAATGATCGTGCGTCTTGCACCTCTTATGAAATATCGACAAACTGAGAAAATTCCAGAGAAAAAACTCAATATTCAAGATCTTTTAACTGTTAAAGAAACCGTTGAATTTGGGCCTCAACATGAACGGATGACCGTCGATAAATACCGCCGTAAAGTTGAAGATTTTATTCGCGAACTTGTAAAGTCAAATCCTGTTCTCCAAAAAATTTCTCAGGGAGATAATGTAACCAATAAAGAAATAGATGAATTGGCTAATATTTTAAAAGAGCATTATCCGCATGTAACTGAGTATATCTTGCGGGAGGTTTACGATAACAGAAGCGCGAAGTTTATTCAGTTTATTAAGCACATTTTAGGCATTGAAGAAATAGCAACATTTACGGAAACTGTATCCATTGCTTTTGATGATTTTTTACTTAAGCACAATAATTACGGTGAAAAGCAAATTCAGTTTATTTTAACCTTAAAGACATTTGTATTACAACGCGGTATTGTAAAGAAGAAAGACCTTATCAGCGCACCATTTACTCAGTTGCATCCCGAAGGGATTAGAGGTGTTTTTAAACCTCGGGAAATAGATGAAATTCTCGAATTAACTCAAAAAATTGCAAGTTAGAAAATATATAAATGTATAATAAAAGATAATTATTAGAAGATTATAAAAGCGTGAAAGGCAATATCTCTTTAACTATTACATTAGACATGACTTGGGCGGTTAGTTTTATAGCTAATCTACTCAAGAAAGGAGCATTTAAAATGTTTCAAATATGTGCAGCGTGCGTGGACGCTCTCGCGCGGGGACAGGTTTGTCTTTGTCCTTGTATCGTTGCAAGCCATGTTATTTGTATTATAAGAGATATTGCTTCACGGTAGAGAGCATGAGGGGGTTCGATTCCCCCTCCCCGTATCATTGAAATAGGAGATTTTATGCTAACAGTAAAAATGAAATCATTAATTAATCAGCTCTGGGATAGTTTCTGGAGCGGTGGGATTGCTAATCCTTTAACAGCCATCGAACAGATATCATATTTGTTATTTATGCGTCGTTTAGACGAAATAGACTCCAAACTTAAAAAGGATGCGGAGTGGACCAGAGAAAAATATACTTCCATATTTGAAGGTATGTTTACTTCACCATTAACAAATGTAGAAACCAATAAACAAACCCTTCGTTGGAGTCATTTCAAACAATTAGAAGGCAGAGAAATGCTATCCCATGTACAGACAAGAGTATTTCCATTTATTAAGCAGATTAACGGTAAAAATAGTACTTTTGCTGAACACATGGCTGATGCCGTTTTTATTATTCCCAAACCCACTCTTCTTGTTGAGGCGGTAAATATTATTGATGCTCTTTATACAGAGATTGAAAAAGAAATGCAAGCCGGACAAACATTTCACGACACTCAAGGCGATATGTACGAATTTCTTCTATCTGAAATTTCATCATCCGGTAAAAATGGACAATTCCGTACACCTCGCCATATTATAAAACTAATGTGTGAATTGATTAGTCCAAAACTTGGAGAGACGATTGGTGATCCTGCTTGTGGAACTGGCGGTTTTTTACTTGGTGCATATCAATACATACTTACACAGCAAACCAGCAGGCACCATATTACGACCGATGAAGATGGATTTGAACGAGGTTTTGGTGATAAGTTGACTGATGAACGTTTATGGAAAGAACTCAGAGAAAATACCTTTTTTGGTTATGATTTTGATACTACTATGGTCCGTATTGGATTAATGAATCTCATGCTTCATGGCATTACTAATCCGAACATTAAACGAATTGATACACTATCAAAAAAATATAATGAAGATAATCATTACGATGTACTCCTGGCAAATCCTCCCTTTAAGGGCAGTATTGATAAAGGTGATATTAACGAAAACTTTTCACTCAATACCACAAAAACAGAATTACTTTTTGTTAACCGTATTATTAATTCGTTAAAGATTGGCGGACGCTCTGCAGTCATTGTGCCGGATGGTGTTTTGTTCGGTTCATCAAGAGCTCATAAAGATTTGCGCAAGATACTTATTCATGATTGCGAGTTACAAGGAATTGTCTCGATGCCTTCAGGAGTGTTTAAACCTTATGCAGGGGTGAGTACAGCTATACTTGTGTTTGTCAAAGGAGGGACAACCGAACATATATGGTTTTACGATATGCAAGCAGACGGCTATTCTCTTGATGATAAGCGAACTCGTATTGAAAAAAATGATATTCCCGACATCGTGAAAGAATGGAAAGCACGAAATAAAAATGCGAATGATAACTGTAAAACCAAACACTTTTTTGTGCCGATAAAAGTAATCATTGAAAACAACTATGATTTAAGTATAAATCGCTATAAGGAAATAGAATATATTCCAATGAAATATGATAAACCGGAAGTGATTTTGAGTAGGATTGAGGAATTAGAATTAGAAGTAAAGAATAATATAAATGTGTTAAAGGAATTGAAAAATAGTGAATAGAGTAGATATTTTGGAAGCAGTTAAAATCACGAGTAACCGCGTCAAGCTTTTTGATGATAAAAAACGTTATTTGGCTACTGGTAATTTGTCCAATCAAGGTATAGATAATTTTTTGTTTGTAGATTATGAGAATAAACCGAGCAGGGCTGACTTAATGGTTAGTGAGGGAGATTTAATTCTAGCTCGAATGAAAGCAACTAATAAAGTTTTTTTAATAGATTGTGATTCAGAAAATTTGATTGTTTCCACAGGCTTCTTAACTCTGAAACCTAAAGATGGTTTTGATGGGAGATATCTTTATCACTATTTTCGTTCGAAAACATTTCAACGTTTAAAGGATAAGTATTGTTCGGGAGCCACTCAAATGGCCATTAGTAATAGTTCTTTTAAAAATTTAAAAGTTCCTCATTATAAAATTGCACAGCAAAAAAAAATTGTCCAAATCCTTGACACAGCCAGTAACCTTCGTCAAAAACGTAAAGAACAACTTGCTTCCCTTGACGACTATCTCAAATCTGTTTTTATCGAAATGTTTGCTAGTTATTTAAATATCCAAAGTGAATTTATTTATCTTGAAAAGTTAACAAAAAAAATAACTGTCGGTCATGTTGGGCCAACAAGTTTTGCTTATATTGATAGAGGTATTCCTTTTCTAAGAACGCAAAATATTAAAAGAAACTTTATTGATTTAAATCAACTAGCTTATATTGGCGAAGAATTTCATAGAAAATTAAAGAAATCACAAATTCACACCAATGATGTTCTAATTTCTCGAGTAGGTGTCAATAGAGGAATGGCTGCGGTTGTACCAAAAGAATTAGATAGTGCAAATTGTGCAAATGTGGTTATTGTTGGTAAAAGTGAAGGATTTAATTCAATATTTTTATCAGCATATTTGAATTTTACTTATGGGCGTTCAGCCAAATTTGGTTACTCAGTTGGATCTGCTCAGGGGGTTGTAAATACGTCAATTATAAAAAAATGGCCAATCATTGATGTTAATATAGAAATAGAAAACAAATTCGCTTCAATTGTTGAACAAGTCGAAAATACAAAACAAAAAATGCGCGCGTCCCTAGAGGAAATGGACACTCATTTCAACGCGCTAATGCAGAGGTATTTCGAATGAAAGTATATTTTTCCGATTTTTTTGATGTAGATCCTTATGTCATAGAAAAATATGGTGCCTTTAATATTTCTCTTATTAATGATTTCCCCTTATTTATAGATCCCTTTCTTTTATTTCACAGTGACAAGAAAGAGTATCAAGAAATGCATAGGGAAATTTTACACTATGTAGCTTTTTTACGTGATCAATCAATTAAAATAGGAAAAATGTCTGACGGTGCTTTGCGTAGCTGGTATTGTTTTCCTGAGATTAAGCAAACATGGCTCGGTTACAGCAAAATTGGTAATAAGGGGAGAGGCCCAGGTATGGATTTTGCACGGGCACTTAATGACAATTTGCATGGAATATTTTCAAATTTTGATGACAACAAGATTTCTCGCGATTCACATATTGAAAAGCTTTGTTTAATTAAAGAGAATACAGGTCGAGATAATATAAGCGATTTTGTCACCAATTTAATTAAAGGATATTTACTTAAATATACTCAAAAATTTGCAATAGAGAATATAGATAAATCAAATCTAAAAAAATTTCGTGTTTCACATGATTCTTTTAATTATAAAACGAAAACATGGGATCCTGAATACTTTGTGTTGCCGGTTTATGATAGAGATTTTGTTTTATTAACACCTAAGGATTTGTTAACGAAAGATTACACATGGATAAATAAGCATGATTTAATTGACAAATTTCATGATATTGTTGACATTGTTTCTAACGAAGAATTAAGGTATCGATTAAATGAATATTTTTTTAATTCACTTCCAGAACCGGAATATACAAAAAAAGGCAAAGAAAAAGCTTTTAGAAAAAAAGATATTGCCATGGCTGTTAATGAAGTAATAAGGAAATATCCTGAATTTCTGGATTATTATATAAAATATAAAGAAGATCATGGAGAAGAAGCAAAATCAGTTAGCAAAGAACGTGTAGAAGAAGTGCAGAATCTTTTTGTTGATGAGCTTTCAGAGTTTATAAATCAATTATCTAAAAAAACAAAGTTTTACGAAAAACACGGTGATACTTTAGAAGAAAGTTATGGACGTGTTTCGTTTTTAAAGGATATTATTGAAAATAAAGACGGTTATCGTATTTTTTATTTTAAAGGAGAACCCATTAAGCGTGAGTCAGACATTCATATTATGTTTAGATTAACTTGGTTTGCCAGCTTGTCAGCCATATCAAGGGAGGCAAATGAAGGGCGTGGTCCAGTTGACTTTATGATTTCCAAAGGGGCTTCCGATAAAACCTTGGTTGAATTTAAACTAGCTTCAAATACCAAACTTACACAGAATTTAGCCAATCAGGTAGAGATATATAAGAAAGCGCATGATACAGAAAACACAATAAAGGTAATTTTATTTTTTTCAGAACAAGAAGAGAAGAAAGTAAAAAGAATTCTTGAGGATATAGGTATCTCGAACGAGAAATACGTTGTACTTATTGATGCCAGAAAAGATAACAAAATATCAGCCTCAATGGTAAGATAAATATTTCTTTGGAGGCGAAAAATGAGAAAAACAATAACATAGGGAAAGTTATGTTGATAATAAAATATAACAGGGGAAATACCCTGACACATATTAAAATTATTTTATGTTTTATAAATATTAATATTCGATCAGAGAGTATAAGATGAAAAACAATGAATTAAATATGACATTACCTGAAGAACATTATAAAGAAACATATAGTCTTTTAAAAGCTATTGATAAAAATAAAATTGCTACTTGGCTGCTAGAGGAAGGATATTTTCCTGAACAAAATATACTTCCTCCTTCTTTTAAAGTAGACAATTTTGTTCTGAAAAATGTTCCATATATTAGTGATTTAAAAAATCAACCGCGTAGAAATCTTGACTGTGTATCATATCCAAAATCATTTTTAACATCTCGTGTTTATGGCATTCAACATCCACACAATTATCATGATATTGTCTATTGGCTAATTCAAGATTGGACTAATATTATTGACCATATATTTAATAATGATAATTTAATTTATACTTATAGTATACCTATACCAGTTAATGCTAAAAATAAAGGAGAGCTTAGTCCATTACGATCGGGTCGTTTAATTTATGAATGGATTGAGATGGCCGAACGAGACTTAGTTGCTGAAGCACATAGATTTAAAGTCCTAATAAGAACAGATATTATAAATTTTTATAATTCAATTTATACGCATAGTATTGGATGGGCTTTGCATGGCAGAGAGATAGCATTTTCGGATAAAGATTGTAAATTAATTGGAAATAAAATAGATAAATTAGTTCAATATGCAAATGACAGTAAAACAAATGGTATTCCTGTTGGTTCGGCGGTCAGTGATTTAATTGCTGAAATACTTTTAGCAAAAATTGATCAAAACGTTTCGTTAAGATTGAAAAATGAGAAAATTGCTTTCTTGGGCACACGTTTCAAAGATGATTACAGAATCCTTGCAAATAAAGAAGAAGAAGCTAAAAAAATATTAAGCATTCTTTCTGAGGAGCTCCATAAATTTAATTTACTTATTAGCGAAAATAAAACTCAAATTCTATATTTACCAGAAGGGTTATTCAGGCATCATAACCGTGAATATTTCCCTTATTCGCTCCGAAAGAAAAATAGAATATCATTCAAATCTTTTGAATTTACACTATTAAAAGTGCTTGATATCCATAAAGAATATCCTGGGACAAGTATAATAGAAAAATTTTTAAGCGAATTATTTGATAAAAACTATAGTTTAAAATTATATTTCTCAAATAATTTAAAAGTTCGCAAAAAAGAAATTCTAAAAACATTTAGCCTTCTCTTTTTATTAAAAAGGGAGTCAGAAAAAATCGTATGCTATGTTATGACAATTATTGAAGTTATTTATCTTATGAATAATGGAAAATATAATTTAAAAAAATATTTACGTGGAATAATAGAGCTTGGAATAAAAAAGGCTTCCGAAAAAAAATCTGTGTTTGAAATAATTTGGTATATCTTTTTTTCTCGCTATATACAACTCGGAGTTACTTTATCACCACTTATTGATCCAACTTTGAAAGAAAATCTATTATTAAAATCGATGATTGCTAGTCGTCAAAAAATATTTTCAGATTCTGGGATAAAATTATTTAAAAAACCAAAAGATTGTCATGATAATATATTAGCAAAACAACTTGCAGTTTTTAATAGGTCTAAAGAATAGGAGCATAATGTTTTATAGTGTGTTAGGTATAGTTGTTTGATACATTTTTCTTAATTATTTAAATTTTGTAAAAACATTTTTACACAAGAAAGAATTAAAAAATAAAAAGAGGTACCATTATGATACCAGATTTTCAAAGTATTATGCTTCCCTTACTTAAAATATCAGAAGATAAAAAAGAACATACCCTACAGGAAGTAAGAAATTCATTAGCAGACTATTTTAATTTAACCAAAGAGGAAAAATCAAAGCTTTTATCTAAGAGCAAACAACCTGTATTCAATAATCGAGTTGGGTGGGCTAGAACATATTTAAAGAAAGCCGGGCTTTTGGAATATACTCCAAAAGGTCATTTTAGAATTACAGAAAGAGGGTTAAAAGTATTACAGGAAAAACCATCAATAATAAATGTAAAGTATTTAAAGCAATTCCCAGAACTTCTTGAATTTATAAAACCAACAAAGAAAGAAAAGAAAATTAAAGATAAAGGGATTGAATTATTACTTGAAGAAAAAACACCAGAAGATTTATTAGAAATCGGTTAAAAAAACAGGGGACGGTTCTTTGTTTGACAATTCCCGATTACCATTGGCAAAGTAAACTTTTGTCGAGATGATGTTTATGCCCGGGAAGCCATAGGAATAAGAAAAGTAAAATATATCACATCATGACAAAAGTATAAGTTAATAAAGATATTTGTAGATAGTGAGGATTATGAAAAATGAATTCTAAAATTATTCGCCTTGTAAAGGATCTTTTTTTATAAAGGGCAGGTTTCTAATTTTTTCAGCTTTTTCCCTTCCTTATCCATATCTATAAAGGCCATTGTAAGAAAATATTACATATACTTGACATATTTTATAACATATATTAAAATGATATCAAAAAGGAAGGGGGTTTCCTTTGTGGATATCTTGAAGGAAAAAATTTCTAATAGAATAAAGAAGATAAGAGAGGGAATAGCGCTTTCTCAGGAAGATCTGGCAAAGAGGATGGGTATTAGTAGAGTTGCCGTTTCACAAATAGAAAATGGCAAGCGTAGAATATGCACTGAGGAATTGATACAATTATCGAAGATCTTTAATATTTCAACAGATATTTTGCTCAATATCGAAGAAGATATTGAAGTTATATTTGAAAAAAGCAAGAAACAAAAAGTGGAAAAGAAAAACGAAATAAGAATTAGTGTACCGCAGAAAAATATTGAAAAATTCAAAGAAGTACTGCTTTATATCTTAGGGAAAATCGGTTCTAAAGCCAATGTGGGTGAATCAGTATTATACAAACTGCTTTACTTTATCGACTTTAATTATTATGAAAAATATGAAGAACAACTAATTGGTGCTACCTATATCAAAAACCATTATGGGCCAACACCCAAGGAATTTAAAAAAATCACTGAGGAGATGCAGGGTAAAGATCTGGTTAAGATACAGGATGAATATTTTCAATATCCCCAAACAAAATATATACCGCTTAGGGATCCTGATTTATCCAAATTGAGCACTAAAGAGCAAAGAGTCATCGATGATGTTTTAAATATACTATCAGATATGAATGCCAAAAAAATTAGTGAATATTCGCATAATGATGTTCCCTGGATAACTACAGAAGAAGGCGATATAATCGAGTATGAATCCGTGTTTTACCGAACTGCACCTTATTCAGTGAGGGACTATAGTGAAGAAGAAGCTATTTAACGAGATACGTAAAGTTAATGAGTTTGAAAGAGATTTTAAGAAGTTACTTAAAAATTTTAAGACACTTGATGAAGATTTAGATAACTTTATCAATGTCCAGTTAAATCTTGCCCATAAATTAAATATTATAGACAAGAAAAGTATTGTTAGGATCTCTAATCTTGGTATAAATGAACCTAAGATTTATAAGGCCAGGAAATTTGCCTGTAAAGCATTAAAAGGGAAGGGGGGATTCAGTGGAATCCGGATTATCTATGCCTATTATGAAGAGGAAGATATCATTGAGTTTATAGAAATCTATTATAAAGGGGAAAAAGCAAACGAGGATAGAGACAGAATTTTAAGGTATTATTCTCAAAAAGAGGCTGAAAAAGCTGCAAAAAAAATGCTTAAGAATCAGGGTGGTGGAGAGCTTACTACTGCTGTTAGAGATAGAAAATTCAGAAGCAAAGATACAATTAAACCGGTAATATACAAGTAATATACAAGTATACAAGGGACAGACACCTATTT
>DSEL01000096.1 GCA_011056645.1 Candidatus Atribacteria bacterium | reverse complement strand
TGAATGAAATATATTATTTTTTATCTTTTAAATAAACTACCCAGTATAAGGCAGCTACAAAGAAAGCTCCACCGACAATATTTCCCAAAGTAACGGGAATTAAATTGTTGGCGATAAATCCTCCCCAAGTAAGGTTGGTTAATTTTCCGGCAAGACCAGCCGCGGCTACTACATCAACATTGCCTTTTAACATCAATCCCATAGGTACAAAATACATATTTGCCACGCAATGTTCAAATCCGCTAGCAACAAAAGCCATAATAGGGAAATATATGGCAAGTATTTTTCCTGCTACATCTTTAGCAGCAACTGCCAACCAAACCGCTAAACATACTAACCAGTTACACCCAATAGCGCGAGCAAAAGCTGAACCCCAGGTAAGATTAACTTTTCCGTTGGCAATGGCTAAAGCTTTAGCCCCTACAGCAAAATCACCAGTTTTCCAAAGATCTGTAGCAAACATGATCCAAACCAATAATAGTGAACCTATAAAATTAGCTATATAAATCCAAAACCAACTATTAAGCAGTTTTTTAATGGTCACATCACCATTTAAGGTGCCAACTACAATTAAGTTATTTCCGGTAAATAACTCGGCTCCGGCAATAACGACCAAAATAAGTCCTACTGCAAAAACACTTCCAAATAGGAATTTACTAATTCCTACTCCCACAAATTTAGCAGCATCAAAGCTGACCATTGTTGCCAGCTCCGAACCAAAACCAATAAAAGCACCCGCTAAAATTCCTAAAATCATCATCTGAATCCAGGACAAACCGGTTTTCTTTTGACCTATTGCACAAAAAGCATTAGCCACACCTGCCGGTGGATTACATGCAGGGGCAATTTCCTGTACGATCTGAATTTTTTCCTTTTCTGTACTCATTTTTATTTCCTCCTCTTTAACCTTTATTTAGGATATTTTCTTTATGTTTATAGCACACACTTTATACTCTGGAATCTTGGAAACAGGGTCAAGAGCAGCGTTGGTAAGTAGATTAGCAGCGGCTTCATGAAAATGAAAGCTCATGAAAACAACTCCCTTTCCAGATTTTTCAGTAACTTGGATCTTAGCTCTAATTTTTCCACGACGAGAGGCTACCTCTACAAATTCTCCATCTTTAACCCTTAGGTCTTCTGCATCTTGAGGATTAATTTCCACTAATGCTTCCGGATAAATTTCGTTTAGTCCTTTTGATCTTCGCGTTATAGTCCCTGTATGGAAATGATATAATACTCGTCCGGTAGTAAGGAGTAAGGGATACTCTTCGTCCGGCAGTTCGGCAGCTTCTTTAAATTCCACCACTGAGAATTTTCCTTTACCTCTACTGAATTTTCCTTTATGCAGATACTTGGTTCCTGGATGATTCGCATCCAGACAAGGCCATTGTAATCCCCCGTTATCCAATCGATTATAAAACATTCCACCATAAATAGGTGTAAGACTGGCAATTTCTTCCATAATTTCTGCCGGGTTATTATAGCTCATATTATATTCCATCTTTTGAGCTAACTCACTAATAATCTGCCATTCCGGCTTTGAATCCCCTACTGGTTCAATAGCTTTTCTTATCCTTTGCACTCTCCTTTCTGTATTAGTTATGGTCCCATCCTTTTCGGCTAAAGTAACTCCCGGTAAAACCACATCAGCAAACTCAGTGGTTTCAGTCATAAAGACATCAGAAACCACTAAAAATTCTGTTCTTTTTAGTGCTTCCCGAGCGTGGTTTAAATCCGGATCAGACATGGCTGGGTTTTCTGCCATAATAAATATGCCTTTTATTTTCCCTTCGTAGGCAGCGTTCAATATTTCAACTACAGTTAATCCTACTTTATCGGATAAATCAACTCCCCAAGCTTGGGAAAATTTCTCCTGCACCTTGGGATCAGCCACACTTTGATAACCCGAGTAAACATTGGGTAACGCTCCCAAATCACAAGCTCCCTGTACATTACTTTGTCCCCGTAAAGGATTCACTCCTGCACTCTCCTTGCCTACATTACCAGTAAGCATTGAGATATTAGCAGTCGATAATACATTATCTGTACCGGTAGTATGCTGAGTAATGCCCATGGAATAAATAAGAGATACATTAGGAGACAAGGCATAAATCCTAGCTGCTTTTCGAATATCTTCAGCAGGCACACCGGTTATTTTTTCTACTATATCCGGAGTAAATTTAAGGACGTTTTTTTTCATTTCTTCATAACCTTCGGTTCTCTCAGCAATAAATTCCTTATCTTCCAAGCCTTCAGTAATGATGACATTCATTAACCCATTAAAAAGAGCTACATCCGTACCAGGACGCTGCCTTAACCATAAAGTGGCATATTTAGCTAATTCAATTTCCCTAGGATCAGCAACGATTAATTTTGCACCATTTTTTGTAACTGCATTTTTAATCTCTAAGGCAATAATAGGATGATTCTCAGTTGTATTCGATCCGGTTAAATAAATAGCTGAAGCTTGAGCAATTTCTTTTATAGAATTAGTCATTGCTCCACTACCAAAAGCTTGAGCCAAACCAGCCACCGTTGCCGAATGACACAAACGAGCACAATGGTCAACATTATTCGTTCCCAAAACGGCTCGTCCAAATTTCATGAGAAGATAATTTTCTTCATTCGTACATTTGGCAGAGGAAAGAACGGCTAAACTATCACTACCATTTTCCTTTTTAATTTGATTGAATTTGTCGCTAACTAACTGAAGAGCTTCTTCCCAGGATGCCTTTTCTAATTGTCCATTTTTTCTAATTAAAGGAGTTGTCAATCGATCATCTCGATGAATATAGTCATAACCAAAACGTCCTTTAACACAGAGATTAATTCCGTTTACTGCACTCTCGGAATTAGAAGTAACTTTTACTACTTTTCCGTCTTTAATATTAAAATCAAAATTACATCCGCATCCACAATAATTACAGGTAGTTTTTACTTTTTCAAACTCCCAGGCTCTTCCTTTCCCTTGAGCGGCTTTGTCAATTAAAGCACCGACTGGGCAAACCGCCACACACTGCCCGCATGAAACACATGCTGAATATCTTAAACCAACATCTACGTCAGCAATAATCTTTGTTTGTGAGCTTCGATATCCAAAATCGATAGCATGCGTTTGTTGAACTTCATTACACATTTCTACACATCTACCACATAAAATACACTTATTCAAATCCCGAACAATAAAAGGATTGGATTCATCCAAGGGTATCTGGTTTTTACTTCGTTCAAATCTCGACTGCTTTACTCCTAATTCATATGCTAAATCCTCCAAGTCACAAGAGCCATTTTTCTCACAGGTCATACAATCCAGAGGATGACTAGCTATTAAAAGCTCCAATACTATTTTACGAGCTTTAATAACTCTTTCGCTATGGGTGTGGATGATTAGACCCTCTCTTACCGGATAAACACAAGAAGCTGCTAAGGTTGGTAATCCTTCTATCTCTACTACACAAACTCGGCAAGAGCCAGGGGTAAATCCAAGTTCAGGCATAGCACATAGGGTAGGTATCTTAATACCTAATTCTGTAGCTACTTCTAATACGGTCTTCCCCTCTTGCACCATTACCTCCCTTCCATCGATAGTTATTTTCACTTCTTTCATCATGAATTTATTCTCCTTATTTTATTTATCTAAGATTTTTAATTTTTATCTTTATAATGTTTATCAAAGCTTTTTATTAGCTTTGTATTTCTATTAAAAGAAGATTTACTTCATTAACAGATTGTAGTACTCTTCAGGAAAAAAATTTAACGAATTTAATAAAGAATTAGGAGCACTTTGACCCAGTGGACAGAAAGAAGCATCTTGCATATTTTCTCCTAATAATTTCAAGGTTTCTAAGTCTTCAACCTTACCTTTTCCCGAATCAATTTTATCTAATATTTCATAGATATATCTGGTGCCTTCCCGACAAGGAGTACACTTACCACAAGATTCATGAACGAAAAATTTCATACAGCATTTTATAAAATCTATCACGGATACTGATTCATTCATGATTAATATAGCACCCGATCCCAGACTATAACCACCTTCTTTTAAAGATTGAAAATCAAGAGGGATATCTAAAAATTTAGCAGAAAGAATATTACCGGCAGTACCTCCTATTTGAGTCATTTTAAAATTCCCTGAAGATATTCCCCCCGCATAATCGTAAATAATCTCCCTTAGGGTTACTCCCATAGGAACCTCTACTACACCTGGACGATTTACGTGTCCTAATACTGCATAAACTTTAGTACCTGGAGAATTTTCTGTCCCAAATTTTCTAAACCATTCGGCACCATTCGAAATAATCGGAGCAATATTTGCAAAGGTCTCTACATTGTTTACATTAGTGGGTTTAGCTAAAAATCCAGATTCGGCGGGAAAAGGCGGCTTAAATCTTGGTTGTCCTCTAAAACCCTCCATAGAATTTAAAAGAGTTGTCTCTTCTCCACAGACATAAGAACCTGCTCCGATCTTAATCTTTACCTCGAAATCAAAATCTGTTCCAAAGATATTTTTTCCTAAAAGGCCTAATTTTTCAGCATCTTCTATCGCTTTTTTTAATCTTTGGATGGATAATTGGTATTCCCCGCGGATATAAATATAACCGGTATTAGCCCCTATAGCATAACCGCAGATAGCCATTCCTTCTAAAACTTTATGAGGGTCTCCTTCCATTATTAAACGATCCTTAAAGGTGCCCGGTTCTCCCTCATCAGCATTACAAATAATATATTTTGGATTTGTTTTCGCCTTTGCAGCAAAAGACCATTTTAAGCCTGTAGGAAAACCGGCTCCCCCTCTTCCTTGTAATCCGGAATCTTTTACTATTTGTATCACTTCTGATGATGTTTTTTCTTTTAAAACAACTCCCAATGCTTCATATCCACCTACTCCTATGTATTCTTCAATGTTTTCCGGGTCAATTCTTCCACAGTTATCCAAAACAATTCTTCCGTAATATTGCACTTTTCGGGAATCATTTTCGGATAATTCTATTTCTGGATGTAATTTTTCAGCAAGAAGTAGTTTTTCATAAGGTCTTCCTTTAATAAATCTTTCTTGAATAAATTCTGTAATATCTTCCTCGGTTACATTCCCATACATTTCCCCTGTCGGATAAATGCCGACAACTACTCCTTTATTAATTGGTCCAAAACTCCCGGTTTCAACTACCTGAATTTGTTCAGAAAGACCTTGCTTGTTTAGCTCGATAATTAATTTTGTCTTTATCTTTCTTGCTCCGGAAAGGACAGAATTTCCATCAATACTTATCAAAATTTGGGCGATATTCCTTTTTGTCATGGTTATTTCCTCTCCTTTTCCTGAATTTGTTCTAATATTTCATTGATCTTCTTTTCATTTAAATTCCCATAGGCTTCATCATTAATCATCATGGCTGGAGCTACCCCACAGATTCCTAAACAACTAGTCCCTTCTAAAGTAAAAAGTCCGTCTCGAGTTGTCTCTCCTTCTTTAATACCTAATTTCGTTTCTATAGCTTTGAAAATCGTTTGGGCTCCTAATAAATGGCAAGGAGGACTATCGCAAACTCTAATGATATATTTGCCACGTGGAGTAAAGCTATACATGGTGTAAAAAGAAGCAGTCCCTTTAATATCGGATAAGGGTATCTTCATGTTTTCACTTAGCGTTTTGATATTTTCTTCGCTGATATAATTCTGGAGACTTTGGTTCTGAATATCATGTAAAATCTGCAGCAAATTCTCTCTTTTGTTCCCATATTTATTTACAATTTCTTTTATTGTCATAATCACTCCTCTTCTTTCTTAAATTCACAGCGCAAGCATCTTTCGGATTCTTTGCAAGCAATATCACTTTCCCAGGTCTTTTCGACTTCAGTAAAAGAAATTCTTTCTCCCACTGGAATTAGAATATTTTTTGACCGTTCATATTTTACTGGCTCTTTTTCGGGGTCGAATTCTACTTCAATCGGATCCATAATATTCCAGGGATACTCTTCTTGGCCACCGCTTAAATATTTATCAATGGCTTCAGCTGCTCCCTGCGCTTGAGCTATTGCCTCTACTACAGTAGATGGACCGGTTACTACATCGCCACCAGCGAAAATATCTTCAGACATAGTTTCTCCCTGGTGAGAAGAACAACAGATCGTTCTGTCTCTATTCAATTTAACCAATTCATTATCAAATAAACCATCTAAAGATGGTCTCTGTCCAATGGCTAAAATTAAAAAGCTTACTTCTTTCGTAAAAGAAGATGTTTCTATTTCAATAGGTCTTCGTCTGCCAGATTTATCAAACTCAGCAAGCCGCATATTTACCAATTCGACGGTTACTTTATGGTTAGAGTTTGGTTTAACTGTTTTGATATTTTGAAGAAGTTGAATTTTTATTCCCTCATTTTCTGCTTCCTTAATTTCTTCAATCTCTGCAGGCATTTCCTCTCTGGTTCGGCGATAAACGATGGTTACATCTGCTCCCATTCTCCTGGCAGTTCTAGCTGCATCTATCGCAGTATTTCCTCCCCCAATGACAACTACCTCCTGACCTATAGCGATCTTCTCATTATTATTGATTTTATACAAAAAATCCAATCCGCTCATCACTTTATCATTCCCATCTATACCTTCAATCGGGGGCATAATTGAATCTGCTGTTCCTACAGCAACATAAAAGGCTTTAAAATCTTGTTTCCTAAGTTCATCAATGGTGAAATCTTTACCAATTTTGGTATTGGTTTTTATCTTTACTCCGTATTGAGATAGGGCTTTAATTTCTTTTTCCACTATATTTTTAGGAAGTCTATAGGAAGGGATAGCATAAGTTAGCATTCCTCCTGTTTTAGCTTCGGATTCGAAAACAGTAACCTCGTACCCCAGCATAGTAAGAAAATAGGCATTAGATAGTCCGGATGGACCAGAGCCAATAACCGCTACTTTTATTCCCTTAGAATTTTGTTTTTCAGGAAAACATGTTACATAATCGTCTATTGAATCAGCCATGAATCGTTTTACAGAACGAATACTGACTGCTGAATCAAGATCCTTTCTTCTACATTTGGCTTCACATTGATGAGGACACACCCGTCCACAGACCGCAGGAAAAGGATTATTCTTTAAATGTATTTCCAAGGCTCTTCTAAAATTGCCTTCCTTGGTGTAAGCAAGGTATCCAGGTACATTTACCGAAGCAGGACATTCATTGGAACAGGGAGAGTATACAAGTTCTGCACATACTCCCGCCCGGCATTTTTTATCCCGAATATGTTCGATATATTCTTCTCTAAAATATCTCAAAGTTGCTTCTATGGGATTAGGAGCAGTTTGACCTAATGCACAAAGAGAAGTCTGTTTTATCTGAGAGGATAATTCTTCCAGAGTATCTAAATCTTCCATTTTCCCTTTTCCCTTACAGATCCTTTCGAGAATATTTAACATAATCCGCGTACCTTCCCGACAGGGAGTACATTTTCCGCAAGATTCTTCCTGAATAAATTCCATAAAGTAACGGGCTAGATCGACCATGCAGGTATCTTCATCCATAATAATCAATCCACCTGAACCCATAATAGCCCCAAGTTCCTTTAGTGCTTCATAATCAACTCTTACATTTAGATGTTCAGCCGGTATACAACCTCCCGAAGGGCCACCAATTTGCACTGCTTTTAATTTTTTATTATTAGGGATTCCCCCTCCGATATCATAGATAATTGTTCCCAAAGGCATTCCAATAGGAATTTCGATAAGTCCGGTATTATTTATATCACCGGCTAAAGCAAATACTTTTGTACCTCTGCTCTTTTCTGTTCCCACAGAAGCAAAATCATCCGCACCATTTAAAATGATATAGGGGATATTGGCAAATGTTTCTACATTATTTAATACTGTAGGACATTCAAATAATCCTTTTTGAGCGGGGTAAGGAGGTCTTGGACGAGGTTGCCCTCTCTTCCCTTCTATGGAACGCATTAGTGCGGTTTCTTCACCACAGACAAAAGCGCCTGCCCCCATTCTAAGCTCCATATCAAAATTAAAGCCAGTACCTAAAATATTTTTTCCCAAAAGGCCATTTTTTCTTGCTTGTCCAATGGCAACTGATAATCTTTCTATTGCTAAAGGATATTCAGCTCTGACATAAATATAGCCCTGATCCGCTCCAATGGCATATCCACAGATCATCATAGCTTCCATTACACTATGGGGATCTCCCTCTAAAATACTCCTATCCATAAAGGCACCGGGATCACCTTCATCTGCATTACAACATACATATTTTTGTTTACCCTGTGAGGCAGCAGTAAATTGCCATTTTAAACCGGTAGGGAACCCTGCTCCGCCTCGTCCTCTCAGGCCCGATTTTTTAATCTCTTCAATGACTTGTTGGGGACTCATTTCAGTTAACACTTTCCCCAAAGCCATATATCCATCAGCAGCAATATACTCTTCAATTTCTAAGGGATTTATCATGCCACAATTCCGTAGAGCTATTTTTCTCTGCAGTTTAAAGAAATCTATATTATTAAACATCTCAACCATTTCTTCGGTTTTCGGTTTTTTATAAAATAAACGTTTTACTACTCTACCTTTTAATAGGTGTTCCCGAACGATCTCTTCAGCATCTTCGGGCTTGACTTTCTGATAGAATACACCCTCCGGATAGATAACTATAATCGGGCCTAATTCACAAGTGCCCATACATCCGGTAGTGATCACATCAACTTCATTTTGAAGCCCTGCTTTAGCTATTGCCTTTTCCATTGTTTCTTTAACGCTCCCCGCATTGGAAGAAATGCAGGCTCCTCCATAACAAAGCAAAACATGTGCCCTTAAATTATACATATTAATATTTCCTACCTTATCTATTTGTATTGTTCTAAAATTTTATTCAACTTTTTTGCCGATATCCGACCGTGAACATCTTTATCGATCATAATAACCGGAGCCAATCCGCAGGCCCCCAGGCATCTTTGTACCCCCAAAGAAAATCTCCTATCTTCGGTGGTTTCTCCAATTTTTATACCCAGTTTTTTTTCTATTTCTTCCACTATTTTTTTCGCACCACGCACGTAACAGGCTGTTCCCAAACAGATGGTAATGGTATGTCTGCCGGTTGGGAAAATCTTAAAATAAGAATAAAAAGTAACCACTCCGGTTACGACACTTACCGGAGTATTCGTCTCTTTAGCCACAAAATTTTGTACTTCTGCTGGGAGATATCCAAATATCGCCTGTGCTGCATGGAGTATCGGAATTAAATAACCTTTCTTATCCTTATTTTGGTTAATAAATTCTTTTAATTGTTCATACTTTTGTAAGTCAGTAAGTTCTTTCTCATTGCAAAGACATGCCATAATTATTTCCCCTTTGAAAAAAGATATTTTTCTACAATTTCACCTTTTAAAATGTGTTTCTCAAATATTTCTTCGGCTGCTTTTTGATCAACTTTCCCATAAATAACTTGCTCCCTGCCTTCCATGTATAGCTGAATCATGGGTTCCTGTTCGCAAAACCCTGCACAACCCGCAGTTGTCACTATAGTATCGGGTGTATCGTTCTTGGCAATAAGATCAATAAGAACATTCATAGTCTCTCGAGCTCCGGCAGCGATACCACAAGTTCCCAGGCAGACCACAATCTTAGTTCGATGTTTTCCGGTACGTAACTCTAAATCTTTCTTTACTCTCTCTCTAATTTTTTTTAGTTCTTCTAAGTTTTTCATCTTCCTCCCCTTCATTTTTACTTTATTAAATAACTTTCAGATAAATTTCCGATTCTGAGCGGTAAAAATATTTATTAAATATTTCTATCAGTTTAAAATATCCCGAATTGGGAATCAATTCTAATTGTTTTTAGTTCTCGATCTATAGAATCATAAATAAAATCTCGCACTTCTTTCTGTTGCATTTCGGAATAACTCACTACTTCTCTGATCTTCTTACTGTTAAAAACTGATGATTTTCGCTTATTTTTCTTTTGAATAAAAATAGAGAAACTGACTTCTGGCCAACTATATATCGCGTCTACAAATGCTCTAGCAATATCCCCAAAAGGTTTAGCATCAATATGGGCAATATCTATCTTAAATTTTAAAATTATCCCTCTTTTCTTTCTATTGCGTATTTTAAGGAAACCACCGGTGCTCTCTACTGCTCGCTTTAAAAGAGGGAGTCCCAATCCAACTCTTCTTGTCTTACGTGAGGTTATAAAAGGATCGGTGACATCCCCATCTTTGATTCCACTACCATTATCTTCTATCTTACAAAAAAAAAGTTTGTCTCTGTTTTCCAAGAAAATTTTAACTTCTGTAGCTCCAGCTTTTACGGAATTTTCTAAAACATCAAATAAGTGATCTGCCAGGTTTCTCATTATTGTTTACTTCTTCTTAAAAAAATTTTTCAAAGATATAAAATCTCGAATCTTTTCCTGCTTATCCTCCATATAAAAGAGCCCAATATCCTCGATCCCATGACTATCCGAACCGGCGATTATCGGAAAACCGCTCAGGACACTGCCCAAATAAAATTTTTCCTTTCTCCATTTGAATTTAGAAACTTCTACCGCATCGTAATCTGCTTCCGGATCCAAAAACCCTAATTGACTGAGCAAGCTAAATCTATCTTTATCAATATGAGCAGGAATAGCAGCTCCTTTTAGGCTATGCACCAAATCTACCAAATTATCTAATCCTATATTTAAAGCCACCTGCCGTAAGGTATCGTCAATTCCGATAATTTCACCTTTTAGGTCGTAGTATAATTGATTTCCAAAAATTTTAGCATTATTCTTCTTTCCGGGTAAATAGCTCTTTATTTCTTTTCCCATTTTTAAAATTGCATCGACATCGGGAAAATAAGCCAAGAGATGAACTTCTTCCCGGCTGGTTAGTTCCACTCCAGGAATGACTCGAATAGATCTATTCTCACTCAGCTTGCAGGCTAAAATTGAATGCTGAATAGTATTGTGATCGGTAATAGATATAAGGTTAAGTTCTTTCTGAATTGCCTGCTCTAAAATGAGCTGAGGTGACATTATATCATCACCGCAAGCAGAAAGAGCAGAATGGATATGTAAATCAATCCTTTGCAGTTTCAGCCTCCATCAGACAATATATTTCTCCGCATACAGTAAAAGAATCTTTATTGGTTCGGAATAAATTAATCTTTTCTTCTTCTGCCTTTTTAATTACCTCTTTATCTACCGTTACATTATTAGTAAATACAATAGATTGGATATCTTTGATAAGGGCAACTGCTATACTATTCTTGTGCGCCTGGATAGTGATCCAGATGCATTCCGTTTTAGCATGAGCCATAACATCAGACATTAAATCTCCACAATACCCGTTTTCAATCTCACAATCGTTACAAAAAACAATTTTTTCTAATTGGCATTGATTAACTATTTCACTTAACTTCATTTTTTACCCCCAAATCGATTATTGCTTTTAGTTCTGTCCCTGTTTCCAAAGAAGATTTGATCTCTAATTTATCAGCATACCTTTTGATATTAGGAAGCCCCATTCCAGCACCAAAACCCAAAGCTCTGATTTTTTCAGAAGCGGTGGTAAATCCCGGTTTTAGAGCTAGATCAACATCTGGAATTCCCGGACCCTTATCATGAGCATAGATTACTGCATTATTATCACTATTAACCTTAATAGTTATACTTCCCCCCAAGGAATGAAGGCAAATATTCATCTCGGCCTCATAGCAGACAATAGCAATTCTACGAATAATATCTTTATTGACTCCCAGGTTCTGAAAATATTTTTTGGATATACTGGCCACTCTACCGGCATTATTAAAATCATCTCCTTTGACTTCAAACCTAAGTGGCTTTTTAACAATATTTTTAATTGAATCATGGGAAATTTGTGTATTCTTTATTTCTTTATCTTCCACCTTTTCGGCAATTGATTGGACTACTACCAACAATCTATTCAAAATATCACTCAACGTAATGATGCCAACAATTTTTTTACTATTTAAAGATTGAGTAACCGGAAGTCTCCCCACCTTAAATTTTTCCAATTTATTGATTGCCGAAACTACTGAAAAATTTTGCGGTATAGTGATTACGTTTCTACTCATATAATCAGTAATTTTATTATCCACATAACCCTTATCAAAGGCAGTAATGACATCATCAATACTAGTGATCCCAATAATATTCTTTTCTTCGTCGAGAATAGGCACTCCGGATATTTTTTTTTCCTTAAGCTGCAATTGAATCTCTCTAAAGGTAGCGTTTTCCCCAGAAAAGATTACTTCTTTTGACATAGCTTCTTTAACCTTGATTTGGTAAATCAGCTCATTAACTAAGGTTAACTTTTCTTTGGAATAATACGTACTCATTTCTTTTTCTCTTCTTTCATTAATTCCTCAACAATTTTTCTACAGGAAGAAAACATCAAGTTATCCGTCTTTAAAAGGGGGATCTGGTGAGATTTGGCTAAACCTATTGCTTCTTGGGGAGGTAGTTTGCTTCGCACAAAAACAATAGCAATGGCTCCGGTTAATTCAGCCGTACGAACCACCTGCGCAGAGGTTAATCCGGTTAAGAGTACATATTCATCCTTGGAATAGGCTAAGATATCACTTAAAAGATCACATGCACCAAAATCGGTAATTTCCTGATCTAAAAAATCTTCACCACATAACACTTCCGCATCTAACACGCGAATTAAATCTTTAATTTTCATAATAAGCCTTCTCTCAAGATTCATTTAATATATAAATCTTTCTTAATCTTCGTTATTCATTTATTGTGAAATATATCACAAGAAATACAAAATGATTTTATCACAGGTTTAAATAATATGTCAACCCTTCAAATTCAATAGACAGATCGACATTATGTATTCTAATTTCCGGGGGCAAAACGATATGTACAGGGGCAAAATTTAAAACGGCTTTCACTCCACCAGCAACCATTTTATCCGCTACTTTCTGGGCTGAGTCGGCGGGTACTGCCAATATCCCGATTCCTATTTTTTCTGTCAAGATAAATTTTTCTATTTCTTTTATATCATAAATAAAAATATGGCCAAGTTTCTTGCCAATTTTTGAGCGATTGTTATCAAAAATTCCCTTGATGATAAAGCCTCTTTTTTGGAAACCTTTATACTTTACCAAGGCTTTACCCAAATTCCCTGCTCCGGCAATAATAATTGACCATTCTTTATCTAATCCTAATATCTTTTTTAATTCTCTGTTAAGATCTACTAAGGGGTACCCTAATCCTCTTTTACCAAATTCTCCGAAATAAGCCAGGTCTTTACGGATTTGTGCTGAATTTATTCCGGTCATTTCTGCAATTTCAAATGAAGGAATAATTTTTAACCGATTTCCTTTTTCCCTTTCTAATATTTTCTCCAAACATCTGTGATAAATAGATAATCGATTAATGGTAACGGAAGGAATGTTAGTTTTCTTCAAATCAAAATTTCCTTTTCTTCTTATCTACTGGTGACAAAGATAGGGTAACCCAATTGTTTTAACTTTTGAGATACGTTTTGGGCTTCCTCGTAGCTTTTATATTCCCCTACCTGTGTTTTATAAAGACTTTTTCCTTTAACTACGTAAGTCTGGTATCCTTTTACTCTTATTTCTTCCGCTAAATTTCGGGCATTTATTTCTTGGGAGAAAGCTCCTACTTGAACAGTGTACACTTTCTGGTCAGAGGTCAATTTAGATTCCTTTACTACTTCTACTTCGGGTTCTATCTTTGTAGCCGTATTTAGGCTAGGCACAGTAACGGGTGGTTTCTCTTCGGAAATAATCTCTTTTGTTATTTCTTCCTCTAGAGATTTCTCCTTTTCTTCAAACTTTTCTTCGGCTTCTTTTTGTGGCAGTATCTCAGGTTCTCTTACTACGAGTGGAGATTCTACTTTTCCTTCTTCTATAATTGCCGGTTCTTCGGGGGGAATATAACTCCTATCTCGAGCTAAATTAAAAGCCACACCCAAAATGATTATTGCGCCTATTAAGATAATAAAGGTTTCCAGATTGCTTCTGCTTTTCCTCTTATAAATCCTACTCGCTTTTCTCATATTAAATAATACTCCTATACTAATACTAACTTTTGGATAGATAAAAGTTCATCTTGTATTTTTTATATTATATAACAATATACTTTAATTATTCTACAAAATATTTTAAAAACCTTCTTTTTTCTTTTAATTTATTATATTATTTAGTTTGTTAAATATTTTTTATTATGATAACATAAAATAATCGTTAGTCGTTAGTAGATAGTATAT
>DSEL01000095.1 GCA_011056645.1 Candidatus Atribacteria bacterium | reverse complement strand
GCAATAATTTATTTATACCTCTAAATAATTTTCTTATATGCTGTAAGCTATACAATCTAAGCAATTATTCACTAACGACTAAATTATTTTCTCTTCTTAAGAGCAGCGCCTCCCAGATAAGCTTCCTGAACTTTTTGATTGCTCTTTAAGTCGGAAGCTAATCCACTAATAGTAATATTCCCGGTTTCTAGCACATATCCCTTATGGGCAACGCCAAGCGCTTTGCGGGCATTTTGTTCTACCAATAATATGGATATGCCCTGATTATTAATTTCGCGGATAATTTGGAAAATTTGTTTTACCAGTAAGGGAGCCAAACCAAGAGAAGGCTCATCTAGAAGTAAGATACGGGGAGTACTCATTAAACCTCTTCCCATAGCCAACATTTGCTGTTCGCCACCAGATAAGGTTCCGGATAATTGATTGCGACGTGCTTTAAGAATGGGAAATAGATCATAAACTCTTTCTTTGGATTCTTTAATATTTTTTTGATCTTTTCTTCGAGTATACCCACCCAAATTAAGATTTTCATCAACAGTAAGAGTAGCGAAGACTTTTCTACCCTCAGGTACGTGCGAAATACCGGCCATCACTATTTTAAACGCCTTAACATTATTCAATTCTTGTTCATTTAACTTAATTTTTCCGCTACGGATAGGCAATAACCCGGAGATAGCCCTTAAAAGAGTACTTTTTCCTGCTCCATTCGCCCCCAATACGGTAACTATTTCACCTTCATCAACTCTAAGTGAAATTCCTTTAAGAGCTTCAATAGAACCATAATATATTTGCAAATCTTCTACATTCAGTAATAAAGCCATAATGATTATTCCTCCTCCTCTTCGTCTTTGCCTAAGTAAGCTTCAATTACTTGAGGATTATTATATACATCTTCGGGTAAACCCTCAGCAATTTTTTTACCTTCATCCATTACCGTAACCCAATGAGAAATTCCCATGACTACATTCATATCGTGTTCTATAAGCAAAATAGTTAAATCTTCCTTTAACAAAGATTTTAAAAATACTATCAGATCTTCAGATTCTTTATCATTTAGACCGCTGCTTGGTTCATCTAAAATTAATAAATCAGGATTAGAAGCTAAAGCTCGGCCTATTTCTAACATTCTCTGATTACCATAGGCAATATTTTTTGCCAATTCATCCCGCCATCTCCATAATCCTACTTGTTTAAGACGTTCTTCAGCATTTTTCTTGATTTCCAATTCCTCTTTTCTTTGGCCGGGAGTCTGTAAAATAGAAGACCAGGTTCCTTCCTTGCTTCGACAATGCTGACCAGCCATAACATTTTCCAGACAGGTCATATTTGGAAAAAAGTCGAATATTTTGAAAAGTTCGGGCTATCCCTCTTTTGATAATTTGATGAGGTTTTTTGTTGGCAAGGTCTTCCCCTTTAAAAATAACCTTTCCCCCATCTGCTTTATATATACCGGTCACTACATTAAAAACAGTAGTTTTTCCCGCACCATTAGGACCTATTAAACTACTGATTTCTCCTTCACTCACCTTAAGGTCAAAATTATTTACTGCGATTAAACCACCGAATTTTTTAGTCAGTTTATCGGTTTGCAGCACAACTTTATTATTTACATTCATATCTTTATTTTCTTGTTCACTGCTTATTATAGTTTCTATATTATTATCTTTAGCCATTTTCTTCTCCTGGTTTTATTAAAAGTGTTTTGAATTCAGAAGGCTCTCTCTTCCTAGGCCAAATACCACCAGGTCTGAAGATCATCATAACCACCATGGCTGTACCAAAAATCAACATTCGGTATTGGGCAAAAGTTCGGAAAAATTCCGGGAAAAGGCTGATAGCAGCAGCTCCGATTAAAACACCGGGTATAGAACCCATTCCTCCGATTAAGACTATACAAAAGAGCAGACATGATTCCATAAAACTAAAACTTTCCGGTGATACCATCATTAATTTACTGGCATAAACATTACCGGCAATCCCAGCTAAACTTGCTCCTAAAACAAAAGCCAATAATTTATAAAATCTGACATCGATCCCGGTAGACTCGGCAGCCACTTCATCTTCTCGAATACAATTCCAAGCTCTGCCTATACGCGAACGCTGTAAATTCACTAAACCTATAATGGTTAGGCCTACTATTAACCAGATGTAATAATAAAATTTAGTAGAATTGTCCACTTCAAAAAAATTACCCAATGAAGGAAAATCAATTCCGAAAACGCCATTTGGGCCACCGGTTATTCCAAAAGGATTATTATTTAAAGTAAGACGGACAATTTCACCCATTCCGATGGTAACGATACACAAGTAATCCCCTCTTAAATGGATGATCGGAGAACAGACTAACCAGGCAAAAGTACCTGCGGCAACTGCACTTATCGGTATTAAAATTATTACTGGAATCCCAAAGATAGTATTCAGAATGGCGGTAGTATAGGCGCCAATAGCCATAAATCCCATATGCCCTAAGTCAAAAAGCCCCACTTCTCCTAAAACGATATTTAAACTAAGCCCTAAAAGTGCATAGATGCCAAAGAAAAATAAGACATCTATCCAGTAAGCATTTATGATAAAGGGTAACACTATAAATAAAATTGCAACTAAGATGCCCAGCCAATTTTTAAATAGTCTATTTTTTTCTTTTTTATTATGGTCTAATTTCATATTTTTGCCCCTTTACACTTTTTCTGCAACTTTTTCACCCAACAAACCCCTGGGGCGAAAAATTAAAACAAATATTAAAACTAAAAATACGAATACATCCTTATAGGCAGTAGAAATGTAGGTAGAACCTAACATTTCTAATACTCCCAAGAGAAGACCGCCGAGCATTGCACCCGGGATATTACCGATACCTCCCAGGATAGTAGCAGTAAAGGCTTTTAATCCATAATTCCATCCCATGATAAAACTAATTTTTCTATAATACATTCCTACCATAACTCCTGACATTCCACCCAAAGCGGGACCTAAAGCAAAGATAAAAAAAATAATTGTTTCTATATTTATGCCCATCAAGGCGGCAGTATCTCTATCCAAAGCACAAGCCCGGATAGCTGCCCCAAAAGTAGTTTTTTGAACGATATAATATAAAAGCCCCATAAGCACAAAAGAAATGATTAAAATTATAACCTGGAGTAAAGTAATTCTAAAACCACCAATATTTAGCATAATCGAAGGGACAACTTGTGAGGGATAAGCTTGTGGACGAGGTCCCCAAGCAACCATTATCCCATTTTGTATAACAATGGAAGCACCCAGTGCAGATACCACTGCGGGAAGCCGGCCTACTGAATATATTGGGCGATAGGCAATTCGCTCTATTAAAGTACCGGCAATTCCTATACCGATTGCGGCTATTAACATAGCCGCAATCATTCCGCCCCATATACCAAAGGTAACGGTAGCATAGGTAGAGCCAAATACGAGAAGGGTATATCCCAGATAAGATCCCAGGGCAAATAAGTCTCCATGCGCAAAATTAATCAGCTTCATTACCCCATATACCATGGAATAACCTAGAGCAATAAGAGCATAAAATGAGCCTATGGTTAACCCGTTTAGTAGCTGCTCTAAAATAATTTTCATCTTCGTATTTACCTCGTTTTTATTTTATTTTCCGTAAATTCCAAAACTTCCATCAGGATTTACTACATAGAGATTAATTCCGGTTCCTACACGATCACCAATTTCATTAAAACCTATTGGGCCAGTAATGCTGGGGAATTTATCCATCTTATTCTTAAGATAATCCGCTATCACGTCTGAATCAGTTGAACCTGATTTATCAATTGCTTCTGCAAGTACACAAAGAGCATCGGCAGCATAGACTGACCAGGGGCTGGAGGGAAGAGTGTTATATTTCGCCTTGTAGGCTTCTTTAAAGGCCATTGCTTCAGGATTGGTAAAATACTCTATTAAAGCTTCCTGGGTTTGATAACAACCAGCAGCATATTCTAAACCAGCAATATTAATGAAATCTTCATTGATAGCTGCATCTCCACCCACAAATACTGCGGTAATTCCTATATCGCGAGCCTGTCTGATAATTAATCCTGCCTCTGGGAAATAACCGGTGAAATAAAATATATCCGGATTTGTTTCTCTTAATTTAGTCAAAGGAACAGTATAATCAGATTCTCCAGGTGTAATTGCGTCAAAATAAACTAATTTCACTTCTCCGGAATCCAGTTTAGGTTGCAATGCTTTTTTGGTATCTTCAGCAAGTCCCAAAGAGAAGGTCTGGTTATCGTGCATAATAGCTATTTTTTTAGCATTAAAAAGGGGTACGACCTCGTTGGCAAAAAATGCACCCTGAGTGTCGGTTCTCCCACAAGTACGGAAGAAATACTTTAATCCTCTTTCGGTAAGACCAGTAACCGTTGCACCATAAGCAATATTTACTTTTTTAAATTTTTCATATATATCAGAACCCGGTTGTGTTACAGAGGAACCATAGGTTTGAATGGCCGCAACTACATCCTTTTGAGTTATTAATTTCATTGCAGCTAAAGCCCCCGCCTTTGGTTGACAAGCATCATCGGCAATTCGAATTTCAATCATTCTACCGCCTAAAATACCACCCTTTTCATTGATCATTTGGGCAGCAATTTCCACAGATTGTTTGGCCATTTCGCCTTCAATTGCCGCTGCGCCAGTAATCGGGGCTTGAAGTCCGATAACTACCGGGGGCTTATTAGCAGCCGTCACTCCCAAAGAAGTTATGCCCAGAGCTAATACTAATACAATAATAATTAGCAAAAAATTTATTCTTTTCATTATAATTCTCCTTTATTTATTTTGAAATAAATCAAACACAGTCATTTTTAACAATTAATTAATCATAAGCTGGGTAGTTATTTCTATCATAAGAATTATTAAAAAATCCTTTCACCTCCCTTTTTTACAAGAATAGTCATTCACAAAACGACAATATCTACTATCCCGCTTCTCAAATACCCCCTCATTTTTGGTTTTTTAGGTATTGGTTATAGTAAATGTTGAGATCTAGCCCTTTAATTCTGAAAATCTTTTTAAATTTTTGTGAACACTATCTTTTCGATTATTTTTTATCTTGCTGGTTTATTATCTATATTCTACATAAAATTAATAATTCCTTCTTTTATAGTAGGAAAAAGTATAATTATTTTATCCCCTACACTACCGAGGGCTCAATAATCAGTTCACCTCGTTCAAATCTGCCTATATTTAATTTATCAATGGGGATAGAAGGCTGACTCTTCAGTATTAACTCTGCCATAAGCCGGCTGACTATAGGGGCTAGCATAAATCCATGTCCGCTGAAGCCTACTGCCATATAAAAGCCCTTTATCCGGGGATGCTCTCCCAATATCGGTTGAGAATCAAGACTCATATTATATAAGCCTGACCATTGTCTTACCATACTCACTTCTTTTAATAAAGGAACGACTGCGGTGATCTTTTGGGCCATCTCGTGAGCAAACTGCCAACTTGAACCTATATCGTGACCTTTGGGTTCATTGGGATCGCCAAAGCCCATAATAATACTCCCATGAGGAGTTTGCTGACAGTAAAAATTAGCGGAGAAAGACATTAGCATCGGTCTAAATAGAGGGTCAATCGGTTCAGTGATTAAAATTTGATGCCTTTGTGAGTAAACCGGTATGTCTACTCCGACCATTTTTCCTATTTCGGAAGCATAACCACCGGCAGCATTGATTACAATGGGCGTGAATACTTCTCCCTGATTAGTTCTAACTGATGCTATTCTATCATTTTCGATCTTAATTTCTTTTACTTCGGTAAAATTATTAATCTTTACCCCTAACCTTTGGGCTGCCTCTGCATATGCAAAATTAGTATTAAAGGGATTGGCGTGACCATCAGTAGGACAGAAGGTGGCACCTAGTAATCCTTCCGTATTTAAAGGAGGGACAATATCCTGGGCTTCCTGCATGGTAATTAACCTAGCGTTAATGCCCAATGATTGTTCCAATGTTATGTTTTTCTTGAACTGATTGACTTCTTTTTCGGTATAAGCCAGTATTAGATATCCGCCTTGATTGAGTTCGATATCATAATCCAGTTCTTGACTTAAATTCTCGAATATTTTTATACTCTCCCGAGCCAGAATACAATTCATTTCGGTCCCAAACTGCTGTCTAATCCCTGCTCCGCATCTTCCGGTCGCCCCACTGGCTAAAGTATTTTTTTCAAATAAGACTATATTCTTACATCCCATTCTGGCTAAATTATAGGCGATACTGCAACCGACAATTCCTCCACCTATGATGACTACATTTGCTCTTTTATTCATCCTCGTCACCTGCTAGAGTTCCTAATTTTACCGGTTTGGTGGGAGGTCGAAAGGTTGGTACGGCTACATCTTCTATCTTTTTATGGTAAAACTTGGCAATTTCCCTTAGCAAAATCCTGCGGCAAGTAGTACCCTGACATCTTCCCATCCCTGCCCGGGTAATCCTTTTTACCTCATCAAGTGTAGTATAGCCTTTTTCCAAAGCTTGTCTGATTTCGCCCCAGGTAACATCTTCACATCGACAAATGATGATCTCATCTTTCATTATTTTTGTCCTCCACTTTGATACTTCTTACGTTCATGACCATGTTTTTTGGAACCTCCAGAGATAGGATGTTGGTCTTGTTTTTCGTCTTTAAAACTCTTGCTACCTTAACCTTACCCAGTATAACACCTGCTCTATCCAGAGCATACACTTCTTCTCCCTTTTCCGGTAAGGGTAACATTTCATACGGCAGTTTTATCAAGGATTTTTTATCTGAATAATTCATATCTATAACAAATATAGCCAGACCGGGACAGAAACTTATACAGATCCCGCAGCCGGTACATCGGTTAAAATCGACCTGCGGCAAATCATTGATATCCTTAAAGGGTTTTATCGCCCCCAACTTACAGGAAATGGCACAAGGGTCGCAGGGAATTTTTTGGAAGCATTCTATGATAACTACCGGACCTTGATCTAATCTTTTTTTATCCGGAATGACTTTTTCTAAATCATTATCCGTGGGTATACCAGTTCTTTCTAACATAGTTACTTATTTTCCCCCTTTTATCAAGGCTTTTTCTATGCCTACCCTTATCCCCTCACTTAAAGGATTGTTTCTCAGTTCTTTTAACTCTTCTTTTAGCTTTTTGTTTTGCTGTATATAATTATCACATTGATATCCCAGGCTTACTGCAGCATTCAAACCGGCTATTTGACCTTCCAACATGGCACTACTGGCCTCTTCGATACCGGCCACATCTCCGGCAATGTAGATCTTATTGATACTAGATCTAAGATTTTCATCCCTTAAGGCTACATAGCCGCAAAGCTCGGGAATATATTTCATCTGACAGCCGGCCTGCCAGAGCAGGTCAGAGAGTGGAGATAAACCTACAGCCAGACATATGGTATCCACTTCCAGTTCTTTTTCTGTGCCGGGAATAAATTCAAAATTTCGATTAATACCAGCAATGACTGCTTTTTTTACGCAATCCTTACCTGACACTTCTTTTAGAGTATGAGAAGTGTATATAGGTACGCCCAAACGTCTAATCTTAGAGGCATGTACCAGGTACCCACCTATCTTGGGAAGAGCTTCCACAATGGCCTCTACCTTAATCCCAGCCTGTAATAGCTGATAGCTTACAATCAGGCCAATATTGCCGGCACCTACCATTAAAACATTATTACCAGGAACTACACCATAAAGATTCATCAAGGTCTGTACCGCTCCGGCACCATAGACTCCGGGCAAATCGTTATTAACAAAAGGTAACATATTTTCCAACGCTCCGGTAGCCACAATTATTCTTTTAGCTTTTAGTTTTTCCAATAGTTCACCATTTACTCCCTGGACAATGGTTATGACCTCATCTTCGTAATAGCCGGTAACCGTAGAATTAGCGATTACTTCAACATTATCATAGGTTTTCAGGTCCTGTATCATCTTTTCAGCAATCTTTATTCCCCTGATCCCGGCAAATTGTTTTTCGGAACCGAAAAATTTATGGGTTTGTTTTATTAATTGTCCACCCAATTCTAAACCATCATCAACTAGGGTTACTTTTGCCCCTAGAGAAGCAGCGTAGATAGCAGCTGATAGTCCTGCTGGGCCTCCTCCGATAATTGCTATATCTGTTGTTTTCAATTGAAATCACCTTTTCCTTTTTGGGTTTCTACTCTCATTCCTTCTTCCAATTTAGTCACACAGGTTCTGACATTGGGGATACCATTTACTTTCATTAAACAGGCTGAGCATTTTCCAATTGCGCAAAAAAAACCTCTCGGACGTTTATATTTAATGCTTCTGCTTAATACTTTTATACCGGCAGCTACCAAAGCAGAAGCAATGGGCTCACCTTTATAACCTTCCAATTCTTTCCCATCTAAGGTAAATCTTATCTTTTCTTTTTGGCAAAATTCTAAAATGGGATGTTTTTTTATCCTCATACATTCCTCCCGTTATTCTCATATGATCATAATAATTTAAATTTTACTTCAACATAAATATAGCAGCCATACGGCCGGTTATTCCTTTATCTCTTCGATAGGAAAAGAAAAGTTCAGGATGATCTGCGGTACAAATCTCACTGATAAAAATATTCTTTTTTTCTACTCCTCCTTCAATCAATTGCCCATAGTTTGCTTTTTTTAAATCAAGGCTCCAACCGTTTTTATTTTGCCGGGAAATTTGCAGGTTTTTATTTTTATCTTTCTTTAACCAATAGTTATCAATTTTATTTTCTTCTTTTATATGGTAACAGCAAGCACCAATGGAAGGAAAAATGGCAGCCAAGCAGGATTGGGGGTTAACATTAAAGATTTTTTTCATCTTAAACAAAGTTTTTAAAGCTAATTCCAACTCTGTTCCCTTTCTTCCGCTATGAATTAAAGCAATAACCTTTTTAACCGGATCTAAAATAAAAATAGGAACACAATCAGCAAAACACATAACCAGGGGTATACCGGGGATATCTGTCATTAAGGCATCAGTTTGTGCAATCCCCCTTGAATATTTGAAGGCACCTTTGCCCTTATCTTTTGTTTTTACTATACTTATTTTTTCTTTATGGACTTGTTGGGCATTTACCGTGGTACGATAATCAATATTTAAAGCATTCAAAATTATTTTTCGGTTTTCTGCCACGCGGTTTTCTTCATCGCCTACATTATAAGATAAATTAAGGCTATCAAAGGGAGTTCTGCTTCCTCCGCCTACCCGGGTAGAAAAAGCATTAACTAACAAGTTAGTTCTGTCTAATCCTCGACACTTTAAATATTTTATTTGTCCAAGTTCTTTTAATTCAAAATCCTGATTCAAATTATCTCTACTTTTAATAAATATTTTAAACTGCCTATCTTAAAAAAAATAAAAAAGGGTAAGATGTTCCTGCGGAATTTCTTACCCTGTCTTTTTACCTGAGAGATTTTTCCATAATATGGGAAATTACCCCTTCGGTGTTTATTAAAAAACTTTCCAGAGTTCTGTCCGGTAATGGTCCTTTTGCCTGAGAGTTTAAATGTAATCTACATCTTGCCCCTTCGGCTTCTTTTCGGTAACCGATAAGATCTCTCCCATTACTTTCATACAGAAAAAAATTATTTAATTGTAATAATCTCTGGTCAAAATATCTTTGTATAGTATAACATATTTTGTCAAAAATAAAACTTTTTTTTATAATACAACATTTATCTAAAAAATCCTTCTTTTTTAAAAATAATTGTATTTTTTTCACAAAAAATGACTCTAAATACAAATTAAACATAATAATAAAATATAGTAATAAGCGTTAAGTGATGTGTAACGAATATTTAACCAATTCAATCGGTGAATTGGTAAATTTGAGAATTGGTCAATCGCTGCCCTCATCTCCAATAACAATTTGGCACATACTTTTTCGCTTTATCCGACAATTCTTGCATCTTTTCGGTGGAATAGGATTTTATTTTTTGAAAAGAAGGATCGAGGGTCATCTCTAAAGGAGAGAAGTTCTGTAATACATATTTTTTTGCTCCACTAATATACTTAGCAATCTCCATAATAGTCTCTTCAGAATGTAATAAAGGTACCACAGTTGTACGAAATTCATAATCGATATTAGAGTTCATGATCAATTCAATACTGTCTTTTATCTTCTCTATTATTATTTC
This sequence comes from Candidatus Atribacteria bacterium, assembly GCA_011056645.1. NCBI lineage: Bacteria > Pseudomonadati > Atribacterota > Candidatus Phoenicimicrobiia > Candidatus Pheonicimicrobiales > Candidatus Phoenicimicrobiaceae > Candidatus Sediminicultor > Candidatus Sediminicultor quartus. Next base: position 4,103 of record DSEL01000095.1, on the reverse strand, counting down.
ATCTTGAATGCACGCTGCCTTGAAATAATTATCCGGATCTAACGATGACTTAATATCAAGAGCAATAAAATCCACCAAATTAAAATTTAGAAGCTTTTTTAGCAACTCCGGATTAGTACCATTGGTATCCAGCTTGACTAAGAAACCTTTTTCTTTCAATCCTTTAAAATATTCAGGTAAATGCGAGTATAGGGTAGGTTCTCCTCCGCTCATGCATATACCATCGATAAAATCTTTCCTCTCCAGGAGATAATTGTCTATTTCTTTTTGGGGAATATTTTTAAGATGATCCGGATGTAATATTAATTCAACATTATAGCAGAAGGGGCATCTAAAATTACATCCAGGAAGATATAAAGTAGAAACAATTTTCCCCTCCCAATCAATTAGAGAGGTTTTTATCATTTGCTTAATAGCAATACTCAAAAGGTTACTTCCTTTCTAATTTCCTCCAGTGGAGGGGTTTTTCCTCTCCATATTTTAATTTCATGATCATTCTGGTCCAAGAGCACTATCGAAGGAGTGGAGACAATATCATAAAAGCTAGCTTCCCCCAACCCATCAACCGTATCTACATCAAAATATTGAACTTCTGCCTCTTTTTCTAATTGACCTCCTATCTTTTTGGCTTGTGGACAATGAGGACAGTTATTTTGCCAGAATATTTTTATTTTCATAGTATTTTTTCTCTCTTCTAAATTTTATTGCATAGTTGAGTAATTAGTCAAGAAATTACTGACATCAAACTAAATAGCCAATTCTTTTGTTTTTGCTAATCGCTTATTAATTATTACTATATTTTCTTTTTGCCTCTGCTTGTATATAATCGATACCTGGTTATTTTATAAGTCCTACGTTAGTTCTGCTATTCACTAACTACTAATTTATATTATAATTTCCGGAATGCCGATCCTTTAGTTCACCAATCTTATTTTTATTCCAGTTAGTTATTTTACTATAATATCCTACTATTCTAGTTACTCCATATACATCTCCACTCCCACATCCGCTACAATTCTCCTGTAATCCTCTGCTTACTTCACTGCAGATATTGCATATGGTAAACTCGGGGGAAATAGTAAGTTGGGAACATTTAGTATGTCTCCAAACTTTTTTGATTAAATTATAGATACTCTCCGGTGAAGGTTGATTTTCTCCTACAAAAGCATGAATTATGGCTCCGCTCTTTATTAAAGGATGAAACTTACTCTGCTTAATAATTCGAGTGATCAAATCTACCGGTGCTGAAGCAGCAAAATGGATACTATTAGTATAATAACTTTCGTCTCCATTGGAATTTCCTTTTATAACTTTCTCACTATTGGGAAATTCCTGTAAATCGATTTTTGCTAACCTTCCAGCCGCGCTTTCAGCGGGAGATTCCTCCAGGGATAATTTCAAATTATATTTTTTACTATATTCTCTGCATTTTAAACTCATAAAGGATACTATTTTTAATCCTAATTTAAAAACATCCTCGTTTTCATGAAGTTGTTTTCCGGTAATATACTGGACTGCTTCGTTCAATCCGATTAATCCTATTAAGTAAGTTCCTTCATCTAAATTTACGTAAGGTTTTCCATCCTGGGCTAACTTGCCTATTTGCCATAAAGGTCCACTGGGATTTTCCATCATCATCCCCAAAAACTTTTTTTTCTGCAAGTGAGCTCGAACCGCCAAACACAAAGCTTGATCAATTTTTTCCAAAAATAAGGCTAGGACATTTGCATTTTTTACGTCATGAAACGATCCGGAAATCATATTATCAGGAAAAGCCCTATAGGCACATTGCGGTAAATTGATAGTAACATTCTGTATCCCAGCAAATCTTAACTTTTCCGGGTATTTTATCATTTCCTGATCGGTTATTTCTGTTTTTAGCCGGCAACAAGCAGCTAAACTTATATCTTCCCTATCAAAAATGAAATAAGGTGAACCGTTCTCAGAAGCTATTTCACAGGCATATTTTAATAATCTTATCTGTTCCGGTTCCTCGAAAGATTGGTTATCGATGTGTAAATCCATCTTGGGAAAAGCAAATACCTTTCCGTGATAATCCCCCTCTTTCCAAACCTCCATTAAAGCTCTTAAAAATAACTGGGATTCTTTCTGATATTCTCCATAAGTTTTTCCGGTATATTTGCCTCCTGGCCCGATTGCTGGTATATTTACCAGATAATTAGGAATACCGAGGTGGACATTAAAATCCAGAAAAAGACTTTGCCCACCTCTGGAAAAGGCATTTTGCGAACCGCTAAATATTAAATATTGAGCTTCTTGTTTTATTTCTTTAAAAGTCAAACCTACCAAAAAAGGAGCGTACATGATGTTTAAATAACCGATACCTAAAGCACCCGCATAGTAGGCTTGCATGGAAGCCAAAAAAGTATTTAAATGTCCGGTTAAGGTCCTGGTATGCCTAGCTGGAGCAGAAGAAGTATCTAAATTTTCCAATTCAAGACCATATTTTTTCAAAAATTCGAGAGAATGACCGGAACAATAAATTCTAGGGTAGCCTAAATCATGAATATGGATCCATCCTTTTAAATGGGCATCTGCTATTTCTTTAGAAAACACTTCCTGCAACATATATTGTTTGATGGTGTTTTCGGCAATAGTTAAGTTTATGGCTTCCGGATTATTGGTTCCAATATTACTGTTTTCCTTACTCTTGGATAAAAACAATTGTTTCAGATCAAAAGTAGGCATTCCGATGACCTTTTGCTTCCTCCACTTTTGTTCATACCCCATGGTAAAAAGCTCATTATCTACCAATTCTCTAATCAAAGAAGTAGAAATCTCACTCAAATTTAAATCGACTATCTTATTTTCTACTGCCTTAGCTATCTTTACAGAAACATTTAAAGGTAGCTCGGCTTCCTTGACCAGAGCTTGAATAATTTTTTGCCTTCCCCAAGGAGAAATGGTCTCGGAGGTGGGGGTAGAAACCAACAAGGAAAGATCGGTCATATTTTTGTGGTTCTTTATTTTTTTTCTGACTTTTAAACTTTCTCTGATTCTCCTTCGCTTGTCCCGATACAAAATGTACGCCTTGGCTACCTTTACCATTCCCTCTTGAATCAATGTTTCTTCTACTATATCCTGTACTTCTTCCACTTGAGGGACCTTATTCTCAAATTTTTTCTCTAATTTTATAATGACTTGGTCAGCTATTTTTTCTGATACAGTTTTATCTTCTTCCCCTGCTGTTAACATTGCGGAAAAAATAGCTCCGGTTATCTTCTTTTTATCAAAGTCTACTAATTGACCTTCTCTTTTTTTAATGGTCTTTATCATTTTGAAACCTCATTATAAAATAAATCTTTTTAACCGGTAATTAATTTATTGTATTGCTTATTGTGCATTGATTTAAGAAAATTGTGACTCGGAACCTCAAAATTCTTTTTATAGAGCAATTAAGGTAGGGCTGGATTTGTCTGCTTGTTTCCCTGCGGATTCAATAAATCGAATCCTTTCGGGGAAAGGGAATTCCTATAAAAGTAAATCTATATCTATTTACTAATCTTTCTTATTTCTTTTACGAAGCTGCTTAAATCTTTAAATTGCCTGTATACCGAGGCAAATCTTACGTAGGCTACTTCATCTAAATCTCGTAATTTAGAGATAACCAATTCACCAATCAGATCACTCTTAACTTCATCAACTCCTCCACTTTTTATGGTCTCTTCTATGCTGTTTACTAGATTATTGATAATGTCTATACTAATTGGTCTTTTTTCACAGGCTTTGATAATACCGTTGGTGATCTTTTCGCGAGAAAAAGGTTCCCTTCGATTATCTTTTTTTATTACCATTAGGGGAATTAGATCCACTCTTTCATAAGTGGTGAATCTTTTATTACATTTTTTGCAAATCCTTCTTCTTCTAATTACCAATTCATTTTCTATATGTCGGGATTCAATTACTCCGGTATCGTAATAACCACAATAAGGACACTTCATCTTGCACCCCTAAATGTAGGATTGTATTTATAATAATACACTAAATATAGATATGTCAAGATAAAATATGGCATTTCACTAAAATAAAATACCTTGGTAGCAGGTAGTAAATATGTGTATGGGATTTAACATATTGTGGAT
>DSEL01000094.1 GCA_011056645.1 Candidatus Atribacteria bacterium | reverse complement strand
TCTGATAATTCTATACTGATGTAGTATTTTAATTCATTTATACGATAAACTTTTCAAAAATCCTTCTTATTTATTAAAATTATCACCAAAAGATTCATCGGTGTAAACGTCAATAAAATAACTTTCTCGCAAAACTTAAAGCGAACTGTTTATGGAAATTAGTTAATATTCTCCGATTAATAATAGAAATTTTGAAAAATATAGTATAATGATTGATAAAAATAAAGGACAAAATATCCTTAATTAAAAATCATAAAAAAATAAAACCTATTATCTATAATTTTTATTTTAATACTTTAAAGGAGAGATACATTGATTAAGAATAGTAAATTAAACAACGTTAAAATCGATACAAAAGATAATTACAAAGTAGGTATTTTTTTTATCTTAATTTCTTGCATTTGTTTTTCTTTAATTGCGGTAGGAGTAAAACAGGTAGGACATCTTCCCTTAATGGAAATAGTATTCTTTCAAAATATTCCTGCTATGATAATTATTCCCATCATACTAAAAAAAATGAATATTTCTCTCCTTGGTAATAATAAACCTTTCCTATGGTCTAGTGGCTTTTTAAATGTAATTATTCAATTAGCGAAATTCTATACTTTTACAGTGATGCTTTTAGCTGATGCAGCTACCATTCATAGATTAAGCCCCTTTTTTATCTTTTTTCTTTCAGGGATATTTCTGAAAGAAAAAATATCTTTTCGGCGAATTCCACTTTTTTTGTTGGCTTTTTTAGGAGGATTATTGGTCATTAAACCTGGTTTCCGGGTAGAGATATTTCCGGCTATGATTGCACTAATTGCTGCCATCTCTATAGCTTTAAACCATGTGAACCTAAGATATTTAAGGCTGACTGACCATTATTTAGTCATCACCAATTATGTTGTCTATATTGGGGGATTAACAAGTATAGTAATATTATTATGGCAAAAGAGTTTTCAGATTCCTAATTCCTATGATTTATTAATATTAATTTCAATCGGACTGACCGCTTTATTTGCACAGATTACGCTTACTAAAGCCTATCAAATGGCTCAGGCAAATTTGGTTTCTTTATATACTTATTCTCAAATTATATTTGCGAGTCTCTTTGGTCTAATGTTTTTCAAAGAGATTCCGGATCTCTTAAGCATAATAGGAGCAAGCTTTATTATTATAAGCGGATATTTAAATTATAGATTTGAAACAAATAAGTAATTTATGAGCATATTTCCCTGATAACACTTTGTCTAATTTAATCAGCATACTCACCAGTATTTTTTGCGGGTATAGTTCCTCTTCCGGTCAGGGGTACACTTTGCTAATATTCACTGATTTGCTGAAAGCTCTTGAAATTCTTTGATCAGGGTCTCAACAGCTTTATCAGTCTCAAAAATTGTAGATTTTTTATTCAGTTGATCATAGGTAATTTTAAAAATTCCATCGATTATATACTCCTCGATATCAAATATATCACCGCTTTCATTTTCCAAGCTTACTTTTAAATTGCCATAACGATTATCCCAGGATTGTACTTTCCAGTCCTCATCGAAATAAACAGTAGAATTTCGGTATTTAAAAGATTTAAGAGATATCTGAATGGATTCAGGGGTTCCCATAGCTTTTATCACATTTTCCATTGAAGAACCAATGGCAACAGGAAGAGAATTGGGATCTTTTCCAATATTATTAATAGTTACAGCAGTCATAACGTCATCCACCGAAGAAAATCCTACCTTTTTTGAAATTGATAATGGCGCGATATTTATATCCTTAATAGCGTTTCCTTCTTTATCTAATATTTTAAACATTCCCGCTGTTTTATCAGTTTTTGTATCATCATATTTTGGTGTAGAGCTAACCTTATTAGGATAATCTTCTTTTAGGTATCTTTCTCGAATCATCGACGAAACTTTGCTGGCAACCGGAGTAATATTACTGGAAAATTCGATATCCCAAATCTGAGCATAAACAGATGAAAAAAATAATGAGAGGATAGTCAAAACAAGAACCGGCAAAACAACAATTCTTTTATATTTCATAATAGCTCTCCTTATAAAATGTTTTTTATTGTTATAGAGAGGTAAATAGATTTTAATTTTCCTTAAAAAATTATATACTCTTCCTGTATATCTAACGAAATTATTTTTTCGTAAATCTATGCATTTATATTACAATACTACAAAATTTCATAGAATCCTTCTTTTTTGTTAAAAAAAATAAGGGATTCTTTATAATAAGCGATCCGAAGAAGGCTACAAGAATTCACCTATCTGTGATAAAATAT
>DSEL01000093.1 GCA_011056645.1 Candidatus Atribacteria bacterium | reverse complement strand
TTCTTTGAATTTGAGCGGTCAGACTTTTTATAGCGGCCTGGCGCTTGTTTTTGGCCCGTCAGTAGCCGGACAGGCCCGGTAAATTAGAAAAAAGATCTCACTTTCTTTAATGGTGTAGAAATGTATATAATACATTTATAAAATGACATCTCAAAAAAGAAAGGAGACCTAAAATGAACGTAATCAATTTAAGGAACAACAAACTGCATGGCAATAATGATTTACCAAACAATTATCAACATTACCTTGCCCTGGATTGGTCAATAAAGACTATGGCCATTGCGCGTTTAAAAGTTGGCTGGAGAGGGCCAAAAATAATTGAGCGGCCATCTGATTTATCGGAGTTAAAGCTCATGCTTGATCATCTCACTGGTAAGAAGATATTAACTATCGAAGAGACCACGTCTTCGCATTGGTTATATATGGAGTTATGCGACCATGTCGATCGCATAATTATCTGTGATCCTTATCGCAACCGGTTATTAGCCGATGGTCCTAAAACAGATAAGATTGATGCCGGGAAATTATGTCTTTTATTGCAGGCCGGACTTTTAAAAGAGGTATATCATTCGCTTAGCGGACTTTATCAATTGCGACGTCTGGCCAGCGCCTATAATGATGTGGTTAAAGCGGGTGTTTGTTTACTGAATCAAAAGGCCGCTTTTTTAAAAGTTGAAGGTTTAAGAGCAGATCAGGTTAAAAGTACTACGGCTTTATTTATCATGGATCATATTAACGATGGGATTGAACAATACCGTAATACAAAAGAAAATTACGAAAAGAAATTTGAGGTAATATGCCGTCGTAACCCACAATTAAAGAAATTAAAATCAATTCCAGGTATCGGTGATATAGGCGCCATAAGGATATTAGCCCAGGTAATAGATGCCCGGCGATTTAAAAAGAGTGGACATTACCTGAGTTATTGCGGTTTAGTTAACTTAGAGAAGCTGAGCGGTGGACGTAGTTATGGTAAAAAGAAACCGCGCTATAGCCGCCTATTGAAATCGGTATATAAAACAGCAGCTTTGGCTTGTATATCCGCTCATAATCCGATTCGGGATTATTATGATTATCTTTTAGAAAAAGGTTTAGCCGAACATAATGCCCGAAATGCGGTTGCCCGATATATTGCCAAAGTAAGTTATGGCATATTAAAAAGCGGTTTGGAATATGAACCCTATAAATGGCGGGAGAAAAAGGAAAAATAAATCACACGTCATCTAAAGTCTTTACCCGTCTTGCTCTTGAGCTGCGCAGGGCTCCGATCAAGCCGGTTAAAGAGATTATTGATAAAACAATGCATTAAGGTATAAGGATGTATTCATGTGAATGAATAAAATGTAAATAGAGCCTGATTTCAACAATAACAGGCAGAATTAATTTATATTCAATTTTAATGGTTTTTGATATGGATTAACCTGATCTATGCTTGGGAGAAAGAGTTCAAGGCCAGACGTGCAACATACTCGGATTATATTAATTGGAGTAAAGATAGGCCACAGGCCCGGTTAACCTTCTCCCGTTTATACTCAAATTTACCGTAACCCAGGAAACTCTGTTATAATATGCAGTGTCCAGGAGAGTTCATATAGACGTGTAGGAAATAAAAAACCAATAAATAGAACGTGTAAAGAAAGATACAGATTAACTGTAATAAAAATAAAACCATAAAATTGAATTCTGAGATATTGTGGAAACCGGGTATAGAAAGTGAGCCAAATATCAGAAAACAAAAATCATATTTTTTGTTAATAGAAGGCTATTACCCTTGACATTTTTTTCTATAGACGTCTGGCCACCGGACAGATAATCAGGTATTTTGAAAATCCCGATTTCTCGGGGAAATACCGGTTTGTTTTGTAGTTAAATGCTGCGCTATCGTATCGGCAGAGCATTTAATACTCTATTTTTAAAACATTTCTACTATTTGAGTTTTAGAAAGTCTCCATCAATT
>DSEL01000092.1 GCA_011056645.1 Candidatus Atribacteria bacterium | reverse complement strand
GATACATTCTACACTCATTCTGAATTTCCTGCAATTTTACCAAAATTATGCTATAATTATTAAAGGTGATCTAAATCTTTTCCTTTTCGTTTTAACTTTCTCCTACCAGGAGAAAGGAGAGATGAATATGAAAATAAAGACAATTACCTTCTTTTTTATTCTAATATCAATTCTAATATCAATGTTTTCTTGCTCGCTTTCAGAAGATTATATTACTACTAAACCTTCTATTTATCTTCTCCAGCTAAATGGAATAATAAACCCTATTACCGCTCAATATGTAATCGGAGGAATCGAAAATGCTGAGGCGGAAAAAGTAGAATGCTTAATCCTTCAATTAGATACTCCCGGAGGATTGGATACCTCGATGAGAGATATGATTAAGAAGATGTTAAATTCCACTATCCCTATAATAGTTTATGTCTCTCCTTCTGGTGCTAGAGCAGCTTCGGCAGGGGTGTTCATCACCTTAGCCAGTAATCTTGCCGCTATGGCTCCGGGAACTAATATTGGTGCTGCCCATCCAGTAGCTTTAGGAGAAGCAGAAATTGAGGAAGAAATGAAAGCTAAATTGGAAAATGATGCAGCGGCATACATTAAAAGCATTGCTGAAAAGAGGGGAAGAAATGCCCAGTGGGCGGAAAAGGCAGTAAGAGAAAGTGCATCTATTACCGAACAGGAAGCCATCGAGATCGGAGTAATAGAATTTATCGCTAATGATGTAGATGAATTAATAGAAATCATTGATGGGGTAAGAGTGACCACCTCAAGCGAGACCAAAGTACTTAAAACCAAAAATGCGGAAATAATTCCGGTAAAAATGACTTTTAAAGATTTATTTCTCCATTCCCTGACCAATCCCAATGTAGCCTATGTCTTATTATTCTTGGGGATTTATGGTATCCTGGGTGAATTCAGTAATCCCGGTTCTTTCTTTCCGGGTATTGTGGGAGGGGTATCTCTTATCTTAGCCTTTGTAGCTTTCCAGAGCATCCCTATAAATTATGGAGGTCTCTTGCTTATCATCTTCGGTATCGTGCTCTTTTTCATAGAAATATTTACTCCTACCTTTGGACTCCTTACTGCCGGCGGAGTGACCTCTCTTATTCTGGGTTCTTTTATGTTATCTAAATCCACCGCTCCCTTTTTAAGGATTTCTTTGGGATTAATTATTTCCATGTCTCTTGCCTCCGCAGCTTTTTTTGTCTTTGCTTTAAGTAAAGGTATTAAGATTCAATGGAAAAAGCCGGTCACTGGTAGAGAAAGCCTCATTGGAAAAGTAGGAGTTGCTAAAACTATCCTTGATCCGAAAGGAACCATTTTCATCCATGGAGAAAGATGGCAGGCTTTTACTGAAGGTGAAGCAATTAAAGAAGGAGAAGAAGTTGAAGTATTAGAAATAAGGGTGCTTCAGCTTATAGTTAAAAAATATATCCGAAAGGAGTGAGTTGAAATGAATATAATTTCAAGTCTACAAATTTATCTGGGAATTTTGATCATAGTGGTTATCATATTATCTCAGGCTATAAAAATATTACGAGAATATGAAAGAGGAGTAATCTTCAGATTGGGAAGGTTAGTTGGCGCCAAGGGTCCGGGGTTGATTCTGCTGATACCTATTGTAGATAGGATGGTAAGGATCAGTCTTAGAATTATTACTATGGATGTCCCAGCACAGGAGGTAATCACCAAAGATACGGTTCCGGTAAAGGTAAATGCGGTGATCTACTTTAGAGTAGTCAATCCGGAAAATGCGGTGGTTGAGGTACAACACTTTGTTAATGCTACCTCTCAAATTGCTCAAACTACTCTACGCAGTGTCTTGGGGGAAATGGAATTAGATGAATTATTGTCTCAGAGAGAAAAAATCAATCAAACCCTGCAAAAAATTGTAGATGAACACACCGGTCCCTGGGGAATTAAAGTCACTGCAGTAGAAACCAAAGACATTGAATTACCGGAAGGCATGAAAAGGGCTATGGCGAAACAAGCTGAAGCAGAAAGAGAAAGAAGGGCAAAGATAATTCATGCTGAGGGGGAATACCAGGCCTCGGAAAAATTAGTCAAAGCCGCAGACAGAATAGCCAAACAACCCACTTCCTTGCAACTTAGATACTTACAGACCTTAACCGAAGTAGCAGTTGAAAAAAATTCTACTATCTTATTTCCTTTGCCCCTTGATTTATTAAAACCTTTTCTGGAAAATTATAATCAAAAAGAAAGTAAAAAGAAATAAATAAAGGTCATCCCTGGGGAAACAGGAATGACCTTAACTATAATAACCATTTAATTTAAGCGGTAACTTTATATACTTTATCACCATGGCGAACTCTATCTTTTACTTTAATCCCTATCCCATCGCCGATTTTAGCCGAATCTACAGCTTGATGTTCTATTTGCATAGAATTTATTTTCTGTTCAAAATCAGTAGTATGCCCGACAAAATGAACGATATCACCTAAATGTAATTCTCCGTTGTCAATTTCTAAAGCAGCTACTCCTATCTTGGCAAAGTAATCAGTTACTTTTCCAATTAGTACTTCGGCCATTTTTTTACCCTCCTTTATCTTATATTTTTTTAATAAGCTCGGGCAAAATACACTAAAGTAGAAGATTCCTTCCCACAGTAAATACATTTCCCCGAAGCTTTTTCTTGCTCAAAAGGAATGCATCTTATACTTGCTTTAGTCTCTTCTTTGATCTTATCTTCACAATCTTTATTTTCACACCAATAGGTTTTAATTAATCCTTTTTGGTTTTCGATAATCGTTTTGAATTCATTATAATCAGAGGTCTCTCTGATATTTTCCTCTAAAAATTTCTTGGCTTGAGCAAAAAGATTTTCTTGGATACTATTTAGTAATTTATTTACGGTTTCAACTAACATTTCTTCATTTACAGCCATCTTTTCCCCGGTGTCTCTTCTAGCTATCATTACCTGACCTTTAGCCATATCTTTAGGTCCGATTTCTAATCTTAAAGGAACGCCCCTCATCTCCCATTCGTTGAATTTCCAGCCGGGGGTGTAGCCATCTCGATTATCAACTTCTACCCGAAAGTTTTTCTTTAAAATAGCGCAAATGTTTTCAGCTTTTTCTAAAACCTCTTTCTTGCTTTTATCGAACATAATAGGTACTATAATTGCCTGAACCGGCGCAACTTTGGGCGGTAGTTTCAGTCCTCTTTCATCACCATGTACCATAACCAGTGCTCCTACTAATCTGGTAGTTGTGCCCCAGGAAGTCTGCCAGACGTATTTCTCTTGTTGATCCTCATCTAAAAATTTAATATTAAAAGCTTTGGCAAAATTTTGTCCTAGATTATGTGAAGTCCCGGCTTGCAGCATTTTACCATCGCTCATTAGTGCTTCTAAGGTATAGGTATGCAAAGCCCCGGCAAATTTTTCCTTTTCTGTCTTTCTCCCCACAATGACCGGTATTGCCAGGTCTTTTTCAATATAATCCTGATAAACCTGGTATAATATTTTTAAGGTCTCCTCCTCTGCTTCTTGCTTGGACTTGTGAGCAGTATGACCTTCCTGCCAGAGAAATTCAGTAGTTCTTAAAAAAAGGCGGGTCACTTTCTCCCAACGTACAATATTTACCCATTGATTTATAAGAATAGGCAGGTCTCGCCATGATCTTACCCATTTAGAATAAAGACTACAGATAATAGCCTCAGAGGTAGGACGGACAGCTAACCTCTCATCCAATTTTTGATTTCCTCCGTGAGTAACCCAGGCCAACTCAGGAGCAAAACCCTCTACATGTTCTGCCTCTTTCTTTAACAAGCTCTCGGGTATAAATAGAGGGAAATAAGCATTCTTATGCCCGGTTTCTTTGATTCTTCTGTCCAAACCAGCCTGCATATTTTCCCAAAGACCATATCCATATGGTCTGATTACCATACAGCCTTTTATGGTAGTATAATCGGCCAGTTCGGCTTTTCTTACTACATCCACGTACCATTGTGAAAAATTCTTCTCTTTTGAGGCAATTTCTTTAACAAATTCCATATCTTTCTCCACCGATGTTCCTCCCTTACTTAGTGCAATCTTATTACGATCTTATAATATATTTATTAAAGATTTTATCATAATTTAGCATAGTTGTCTAAAATTTCTACTCTAATATTGTGGTAAAATATAGTAATCAGTAAATAGTGATAAGTAAGATGGGTATAACAGTCAAAAGATTTTGGGATCAATGTGAATCAAGTAGTCAAGGAATGGATAATGTTGTTATTTTTTTATTAAAAAGGGCAGACACAAGGTCTGCCCTACTAATTTTAGCCTTTTAGATAACACGGTGTATGATTAATTTCTACTTTTCTATTTAACTGCTTTCAATTCACCTTCGGTCTTGGCTACTACTACTGAACAGGCGGCATCTCCGGTAACATTACAGGAAGTTCGTGCCATGTCTAATATTCGGTCAATTCCCGCAATTAAAGCTACTCCTTCCAGAGGTAAACCTACTGAGGTAAGAACCATGGTCAGCATTACCAAACCTGCTCCTGGTACACCAGCAGTTCCAATTGAAGCCAACAGAGCGGTTAATAATACAGTTAATTGTCCGCCTAATCCGAGTTGTATGCCATAAGCTTGGGCTACAAATAATGCACATACACCCTGATAAAGAGCAGTGCCATCCATGTTAACTGTTGCGCCCAAAGGCATGACAAAACTGGAAATAGTGGGCGAAACCCCTAAATTTTCCTGAACATTACGCATAGAAACAGGAAGAGTGGCTGAACTACTGCAGGTAGTAAAAGCTAATAATGCTGCTTCACTGAATCCCTTGAAAAATTTTCCAGGGCTCATTTTCCCAATGATAGAAACCATCCCGGAATATACTACAACTTCATGAATAATTACTCCCAGATAAACAGCAAAGATTAATTTTGCAAAAGGGATTAAAACAGATAAGCCATGAGTACCTACGGTAGTTGCGATGAGAGCAAATACACCATAAGGAGCAAATCCCATTACAGTTCCAGTTAATTTATACATAGTCTCGGCAAATCCTTCAAAAAATTTCAAAACTGCTATTCCTTTTTCACCTGCTTTAGTCATTGCATAGCCAAAAAAGAGAGCAAAGACTATAACCTGCAAAACTACACCATTAGCCATTGCTCCGATTGGATTGGTGGGAATCAAGTTTACTACAGTATCAACCAAGGAAGGAGTTTTGGCTGCTTCCTGAGCAGCTGCCCCTAATACTAAATTCATGCCAGCTCCCGGCCGAATTATATTCCCCACCAATAAGCCTATAACTATAGCAAAACCAGTAGTTATCAAATAATAAATTATAGTCTTACCGGCTACTCTTCCTAATTTTTTGGGGTCAGCTATACTAGCTACTCCTACTACCAAACTAGAGAAGATCAAGGGAATGATCAGCATTTTTAATAAAGAAAGAAAAATAGTACCCACAGGTTTTATCCAAACTACGCCCGGTCCCCAGATTGCACCTAAAATTGCTCCTAAAACAAAACCGATTAAAATTTTTTGAAAAAGTTTCATTTCTTGTTTAAACCTCCATTTAAAATCATAAAATAACTAAATAAATTTCACCAATTTTGTATCTTATTTTCTTCTAAGTCGTCACCTCGCTTTCTGAACTGCTATTTCGGCTAACACTTGGGTGGGATCTATTAGCGGTAATGAAGTATCTCCCTCTTTTAAGATTAGAGGGATCTCGGTACAGCCAGCAATTATTGCTTCTGCTCCTTTATCAACTAATTTATGGGTAATTTTTAATATATCTTCCCTAATCTCATTAGATAAGTCTCCGGCCTTAACTGCGTAGATTGCTTTCATAATTTCTTCTTTGTCCTTCTCCTGGGGAGAGATAATCTCGATATTATATTTATTAAAGTGTTGTTGGTATATTTTTGACTTATAGATACCCATAGAAGCTAAAAGCCCTATCTTTTTTATTTGAGGAATTCTTTTTTTTGTTTCTTGAGCAGTCTCTTTTATCATATTTAGCACTGGTATGTTAACGCTTTCTTGAATTGAAGAAAGGAAATAATGGGCAGTATTGCAGGGTATAATTATAAAGTCGGCTCCAGCTTTTTCTAAATTTCTTGCAGTCTCCTGTAAAGCCGGTAGAGGATCTTTCCCGTTCCTTAGGATAGCAGCAGTCCGATCCGGTATTTTAGGATTATTATCAATGATTATTCTAAGATGATCCTGATCTTTTTCTGCAGGAGTAAATTTAATTATCTTATAAAATAAGTCGATGGTGGCTTCAGGCCCCATCCCACCTAAAATTCCGATAATCTTTTCTGGCATTTCTACTCCTTTGTTTCCTTTTTACCAGATTTTTTTATCTACACTTATTTAAAAACTAAACTACTTTATTATACTACAAGAATACATAAAATCCTTCTTTTTAATAAAATTTGTCACTATTATTTCTTGGTCATACTCTAATAATTTTTTTAACATCTTCAAAATAGGTGACTTAATAAAGATAAACAATATTTGTATATAATATTTCTAATAATTATGAAGACCTCTAAATAATAATATCTGATTGTTCTAAAATTACCTTTCTATATAACTATTATAAATAGGTCTTTTTCTCATATTAACTAAGTTCATTGTTTATAATATTGCTCGGTAATCTTGACTAAATATTTAGTATACGATATAATTAATTCATTAAAAAACTGCCTTGGTATTGGAGGATGCAAATAAAATGGGCGAAGAATATACTACCAGTGAAAAAGTTTTAATTACTTTAAGGCAAATAATAAGAGCGATAGACATTCAATCAAAATATTTATATAAATTCTATGGTTTAAGCGGGCCTCAGCTTATTATTTTAAGAGAACTCTCTAACGTACCAGAAATTTCTATCGGTCATCTGGCTAAAGAAATAAGTTTAAGTCAGGCAACCGTTACCGATATCCTAGACCGCTTAGAAGATAAAGAATTTATTAGTAAAAAAAGGTGTAATCATGATAAAAGAAGAGTAATCATAAAAATCACCGAAAAAGGGAAAACGGCTATAGCCGTTGGGATAAAGCCTTCTCTTTTAAACGAAGATTTTACTCAAAAATTTAACAGACTTAATGATTGGGAACAAACCCTTATTCTTTCTTCGATTCAAAGAATTGCCTCAATGATGGAAACTGAAAAATTAGCCAAAAAAGAGTTTCAAAAAAAATTGGAAAAATTCAAAGCAGATAAAATATAAAAGGGAAAGGAAAGGAGACAAAATGGAAATTTCTTTTATGGAATTCTTGGGCTATTACCAAGGGATAATTTTAAAAGAATTATTAAGACACCTGGAAATAGTAATTATTAGCATACCGGCAGCCCTTATTATAAGTATCCCATTAGGTTTCTTTATTTCCTCCCGACCTCAGTTAGCTAAGTTTATCATTTATATTACCAGTATTTTAATGACTATACCCAGTCTGGCTTTATTTGGTTTTATGGTTATTTTATTAGCTCCGTTTAATTTAGGATTAGGAATGGTCCCAGCCATCATTGCTATTGCCTTATATTCGCTTCTTCCCATTACCCGAAATACCTATATCGCTCTTAATCAAGTTCCTCAGGGAATGATAGAAGCAGCCAAGGGCATGGGGATGTCCGGTAAACAAATTTTGTGGAAAATAAAAATTCCTTTATCGATACCAGTAATTATGGCGGGTATTCGTAATGCTATCGTATTGGGTGTGAGTGTTGCTACCTTTGCTTCTCTGGTTGCTGCCGGTGGATTAGGTTATTTTATTTTCGCGGGAATTAGCCGTTCTAATCTAAGAATGGTGCTAGCGGGAGCTATACTGGTTTCCATATTAGGAATTAGTGTAAATTATTTTTTGCTGGTAGTAGAAAATTGGATTACCCCGAAAGGTTTAAAGATTAAAAGATAAAAGAAAAGGAGAATCCTGCTATGATTGAATTAATTAATGTAACCAAAAGATTTGAAAAAAAAATAGCAGTTAATAATCTTAGTTTAACTATTGAGAAAGGGAAACTAACTATGTTGATTGGTCCTTCCGGCTGTGGAAAGACTACAACGATGAGAATGATTAATCGGTTAACACCATATGATAAAGGAGATATTAAATTAAACGGGGTTTCGATCAATGAAATAGATCCGGTAAAATTAAGAAGAAGCATAGGGTATGTAATCCAGGAAATAGGTCTTTTCCCACACTTCACTGTTTACGATAATATTGCTACTGTACCACGTTTACTAAAATGGAATGAAAAGAAAATTAGGAAAAGAGTAGAGGAGTTATTAGATACAGTTACCCTGGATTTTAATTTTGCCTATAAATATCCCCTGCAACTTTCCGGAGGAGAAAGACAAAGAGTAGGTCTGGCCAGGTGTTTAGGCGCTGATCCTGAAGTCTTGCTGATGGATGAACCATTCGGAGCAATCGATCCAATAAACCGCTTAAAATTACAAGATTCATTTCTGGAAATCCAGGAGGAAATCAAAAAGACCATTGTTTTTGTAACTCATGATATCAATGAAGCTATCAAATTGGGAGATAAAATTGCTATTATTAAGGATGGCAGCTTGATCCAATACGACAATCCAACCGAGATACTGATTAATCCCGCCAATAAATTCGTGGAAAAATTACTGGGGCAAGAACGAGGCATCAAGGCTCTATCCCTCAAAAAAACAAAGGACTTTATCATTAAAGACAATTTTGTTTCTGTCTCTACTAAAGAGACGGAAAAAGAAATCATTAAAAAAATTCAGGAAAATAAAGCAAAAATAGCTTTTGTTCTGGATAAAGACAATAAGCTTTTAGACCGTTACTGGCTAGAGAAATCTAAGAAAAACGGGCAAGTTGAAATTAACTTTGAGGACAATCCAGTTTTCGCAGAAAGAAATAATACTTTAAGCGAAACTCTTTCTACTATGTTAAAAAGCGGTGAAAAATTATTACCCGTGGTTAACCGAAAAAAGATATTTATGGGAATCATTAATTTAGACGATATATTCAAAGAAGTTAACCAAAAAGGCATAATAAATGGAGACCAACATGATATTCCTTAATTTTTTTCTCGAAAATTATAATAAAATTCTTAAATTATCTCTCCAACATTTCTACCTTTTTATTATATCAATTATTATAGCAATAATTATAGGGGTAACCTTGAGTATAATTGCTACAGCAGAAGGAAGGGAAAAGATTGGAAAATTAATTGTTTCTATTACGGGAGCTGCCCAGGCAGTTCCTTCTATTGCCGTTATTGCTTTAGTTTTTATTTATGTGGGTATTGGCGCTGTTCCAGCCATTATTTCTTTGATCGTCTATAGTCTGGTACCTATTGTTTTTAATGCTACTTCGGGGATTCTCAGTATTCCCAAAAATATAATAGAAGCAGGCAAGGGGATGGGATTTACCCCTAATCAGATTTTATGGAAAATAAAAATTCCCATTGCCGTACCGGTTATTATAGGGGGTATTCGCAGCGCAGCTACTATCATTATAGGGACAGCTGTCGTTGCCTCGGTCATAGGAGGAGGTGGACTTGGAGACCTAATTTTTATCGGGTTAAAACTTAATAAACCCGAAGCCCTTTTTGCGGGGGCGTTTTGTTCGGCTTTAATGGCTATTATTGTAGATATTATTTTAGCCAAACTTGAAAAAACAATCACCCCAAAAGGGTTAAAAGCAAGAAAATAAAAAAAAGAAAAGGAGAAAAAATGAAAAAATTTATAATTTTAATAGTGGTAATTTTTTTACTATCTAGTACTATTGCTGCTTTTGCTCAGGAGAAAAAAGAAATTACAGTTGGTGCTAAAAACTTTACCGAACAATATATCTTAGGAAACATCATGTCAATTTTATTAGAAAATAATGGTTTCACAGTATCAGAGAAATTTGGAACCGGTAGCGCAATCACCCGAGAAGGATTGGTAACTGGACAGACCGATCTATATGCAGAATATACCGGAACTGCTTCTTTGGTCTACTTAAAACACGAAGAGGTAATTACCGACCCAGTCAAACTATTTAATAAAGTAAAAACAGAAGATTTAGAAAAGAATGGTATTGTCTGGTTAGATCGCTCCAATATAAATAATACCTATGCTATTGCTCTGACTAAAGAACAAGTAGCAAAAATTGGTAGTACCTTATCTGAACTTGCTAAATATGTTAATCAAAATCATGACCTTATCTGGGGAATTGATCATGAATTTGCTGAAAGGGCAGATGGTTTACCAGGTTTGGCTGAACATTATGGCATGAATATTGACAAAAAAAACATTAAAACAATGGATGTAGGCTTAACCTATGAAGCATTAAATCGAGGACAAACTGACATTACTATGGTTTTCGCTACTGATGGTAAAATTAAAAAATATGGTCTTCAAGTTTTAAAAGATGACCAACAATTTTTTCCGGTATACAACATCTGTGTTAATGTAAGAGAAGAAGTCCTGAATAAATATCCAGAAATCAGTGAAATTTTAAAACCAATTTCTGAACTGGATGATGAAACTATGACAGAATTAAATTATCAAGTCGACGCTATAGGGTTGCCGGCAAAATTAGTCGCAAAAAATTTCTTAAGAGAAAAAGGGTACATAGAATAATCAGATTTCTGATTTTCTAAAATAAAACTTAAAGTTAATACACTTCCCGGAAAATCCGGGAAGTGTATTATTAAAAAACAATTTTTTTAATAAAAAATACTAAAAATCTTAATAATATTATAAAGAAGAGTTTTTATGGGTAGTATTGTTGCTGCTTTTGGCAACCCAAAATTATCTGAAAAATTCAAGAGATGCAAAGAAATTGAATAGAATTTTATCATAATTAAAAATTATGATAAAATTAATTTGATTTATTACTAATCTCAATGAGGTTATAAGAAATGAAAATTGGAATAATTTCCGATACGCATGATAACTTATCTCAAATAAAAAAAGCTGTAGAAATTTTCAACCAAGAAAAAGTTGAGCTGGTCTTACATGCAGGTGACTTTGTTTCTCCCTTTACTTCCTTAGAGTTTAAAAATCTAAACTGTCCTCTAAAAGGAGTATTCGGAAACAATGACGGAGATAAATTATTCCTCCGAGAAAAATTTAAAGAGATCGGTGAAATTTTTCCTGAACCTTACCAAATCAATATTAATCAAAGCAACATAATAATGTTGCATAAAGAAAAATTAATAGACGCCCTGGCGGAGAGTCAAAAATTCGATGTCATAGTCTACGGTCATACCCACCGAACTGATTTACGCAAAATCAAAAAGACTCTTATCATAAATCCCGGGGAAGGCGGGGGTTGGCTCAGTGGTAAAAGTAGTATCGCTTTACTGGATTTAGAAAATTTAGAGGCAAAAATTATAAATCTAATCAATAACTATCCTCTATAAAAATAATTATCTGTTTACCTGGTTTGTCGATGTATTGCTCTTTCTCTATTTCCTCCCATATAATGGTCCAAAATTATGACAAGCCCTAAAGTCTGCTCCTTCTAAATCAGAGGTACCAAAAGAAGCCCAAGCTTTTGGCCTGAATATCTGTTCTTCCGGAACATTGTGCATAGCTACCGGTATTCTGAGCATAGAGGCAAGAGTAATCAGGTCTTTTCCGATATGTCCAAAACTGATCGCTCCATGATTAGCTCCCCAATTATTCATCACCGAATAGACATCTTTAAAAATCCCTTTACCAGTTAAAATAGGGGCAAACCAAGTAGTAGGCCAGGTAGGATCAGTGCGTTCATCTAAGATGTGGTGGATCTCGGGAGAGAGATCTATGGTATGACCCTCGGCAATCTGGATTACCGGGCCTAAACCTTTAATAAGGTTTATTCTTACCATGGTAACCGGCATTACACCTTGAGTATAGAAGGTAGAAGAATACCCTCCTCCCCTGAAATATTCTAAATTAGCCGGACTCCACTTAGTGTTTTCTAAGCACCTTTTTACTTCTTCTTCATTGATCTCCCAGAAAGGTTTCATAGTTGATCTTCCATTTTTCTTCTGCTTTCCGGTTGCATCCAGGGTAGTAGAACCGGAATTGATCAGATGAAGGATGCCCTCTTTAGCCAGACCGGTCAGCTCTTTTCCGGTTACTCTCTTTACGGCCTCAGGGCTCCAGTAAGTCCTGATATCAGAAAAGATCTGTGCTCTATCACTTAAGAGGTGATTAAATAACATAGAGATTCCGTTCAGACTATCATTTTCGGTGGCAAAGATAAAAGCCTCTCTTATTCCATTCCAATCAAAGGAAGTGTTTAAGATGGTTTCCGTGAAATCTCCGTTGGGAAAATGATCAGTCCATTGTCTCTGTCCTTGAAAACCAGAGGCAAGGGCATTATGTCCTTCTGCTTCTTCAGCAAATCCCATTTCAATTAACTTGGGATTCCCGATCATTAAATCTCTGGCTATTAAGGTCATCTTGATAACCATCTCCCACTCTTTATCTTTTTGAGAGCGGGAGCGTTTTAAATCTTCTCTATTACGGTCTTTCCCTTCTTTGCAGTTCTCTTTGACCCAACGAAGAGCACGTTTAAATTCTTCTTTATCATATATCTCTTCTTCAATTCTCCTTATTATCTCGATCATATCAACATATTCGTTTCTCATTCCCAGATAATTTTGAAAGAAATCAGGTAAAACCTGAGAACCGGCAATCCCCATCGAGACATTACCGATAGAAAGATAAGATTTTCCTCTCATGGTGGCTGCGGCCAGTCCGGCTTTGGTAAATTGTAATAGTTTTTGTTCTACATCCTCGGGAATACTATTATCATTTTGATCCTGAACATCTTTACCGTAGATACCAAAAGCCGGCAGTCCGATCTGGTCATGGCCGGCAAGGGCAGCAGAGAGATAGACCGCTCCTGGTCTTTCGGTTCCATTAAATCCCCAGATAGCCTTGGGAATAAGAGGATCTATATCTATGGTTTCCATACCATAAGCCCAACAGGGCGTTACACTTAGGGATACTCCCACGCCTTCTTGGGCAAATTTATCAGCACATCTTGCGGCCTCTGCTACTCCACCAATAGTGGTATCAGCAATGACACAATCTACCGGTAAGCCATTAGAATGCAGGAGTTTTTTGGAAATTAAATCTGCGGTAGACTTCGCCATGCTCATGGTTTGTTCTTCAAGTGATTCTCTAATCCCCTTTCGACGCCCATCGATGATGGGGCGGATACCGACCTTGGGGATTCTTCCCGGTAGTCTTTTTTGGATGTTTAGCATGATTTTACTCCTCCAATAATTATTGTTAATGAATCTAACTTCTCAAAATAAATTAAAATATTTCTGGTTAGGTTTTAAAGATAATTTTTAATTATTTCTTTTACTTCATTGTTCAATATATCTTTTTCCTTCTGGTTAAGACCTAACAAAGGTTTTCTTGTATATGTTGGTTTAAACCCCCGATAAACCAGAGCTTGTTTAAAATAAGCTAAATTTGCACCGTCTTTCAATACTGTAATTATATGTCTTATAGCGATCTGTTTTTGACGTGCTTTGTCATAATTTTTTTCTTTTATGGCTTGGTAAAATTCTATGAATACTTCAGGAAAAACATTAGCATTTCCCGAAACACTCCCCTTCGCTCCATACAATATTGCCGGCATTAAAATGGGGTCTGCTCCAATAATTACATCAAAATCATCCGGAGTTTCATCAACTAATTGACTTAATCTCAATATATCTTTCATGCTATTTTTAATTCCCACTATATTTTTTACTTCAGCTAATTTAGATACAGTTTCCGGCAATAAATCATTGGTGGTACAACCAGGTAGATTATATAAATAAACTGAAAAATTATCACTTACACTTTTTGCTATCTCCAGATAATAACTTTCCATTTCTCGTTGACTTACATTAAAATAAAAAGGAGTAACTGCTCCAATACCAGCTGCGCCAATACTTTCAGCATGCTGGGCTAAATCACAAGCCTCTTTAGTAGATATAGAACCAATTTGGATAAAGATATTTCCTCTATCGCCAACATATTCTACTACCAACTCAGCGACTATCTTTCTTTCTTCTGTATTCATTAAAAATACTTCACCGGTAGTCCCTAAAACATAAAAATCTTTAACCCCAGCCTTAATTAAGAAGTCAAAATGTCCCTTGATTCCCTCCGGGTCAATTTTACCCTCTTCATCAAATGGAGTAATTGTGGGAACCACAAGATTCTTCATCCTTTTCATCGTATTATACCTTCTTTTTTATGATAGATTTATTCTGACAGAATAATTCATTGCATATTATCAAAACGATTAACCCTTGAATGTATTATTATTAAAATAAAAAACTTCCAGTTAAATATAAAAATATTTTTTAATTTTATATGTCTTGCCTATTTTTAATTATTCTTTTGGCTTCCTCTAGGTCTTCCAGGGTATCAATGCTCAGGGCATTGTAATCATATTTAGTTTCAGCAACATATAACTTATATCCGTATTCTAAAACCTTTAGCTGTTCCAAAGATTCTATCATGGACAAGGGGGTATCGTCTAATTTTACAAATTCTTGTAGAAAAGATTTTCTATAACCGTAAATACCTATATGTTCATATACCTTAAAATTTTCTTTTTTTCTGGGAAACGGTATTAAAGAACGACTAAAATACAAAGCATTTCTATCAATATCGCAAACCACTTTTACTACATTTTCATCTTTTAATTTATTCTTATCATGAAGTTCGTAGCATAGGGTAGCCATCAGAATATCAGCATCTTTAATGAGTATTTCAATAAGTTCGTCTATCATTTCAAAACGTATAAAGGGTTCATCGCCCTGAATATTAATTACCAAATCAACATCCAAATTTTTCACCGCCTCAGCAATCCGAGAAGTTCCGTTGGGATGATCAACCGAAGTCATCACTACTTTCCCTTTAAATCTTTCCACTTCTTTTGCAATTCTCTTATCGTCTGTCGCTACAATAACTTCGTCTAACAATTTAGATTGTTTGGCACTCTCATATACCCGTTGAATCATTGATTTTCCGCAAATATCTTTCAGAGGTTTACCGGGTAATCTGGTAGAACTATATCGGGAAGGAATAACTCCCACAACCTTCATTTTTAATCATTTCTCCTCTCTGCTTAACAAATATTTATAATCTGTATTGCTGGGCTCTTTTTAAAAGCTTTTTTCTATCTATTGCTTTAACATTTTCCACTATCCACTCTCTCATCCTCTTCCCTTCTTCCGATTCTTGAGGATAACTTAGAAAATCTAAAGAAATTCCCAATTTATCAGCAGCTCTGCCAGCGATAATAGGCCATATCTTTCCAATATCTCCTACAATAGGAATACTATTTTCGTGGCGTGCAAAGGCGGACATCTCCATCCGGAAGGGAATACCGGTAATTTTAGTCTTGGGCAATCCTTGATCAATGGCCTCTTGAATTTTTTTATTCTCATTTTGCATTAATTTAGCCTGCATTAATTGTTTATCCAAATCAATTCTAATGATAGTTTTCTCTTTAAGGCTATAGGTTTTAAAGCCAATCCAATGAGACCAAATGCCATGCCCGGTATAACATTCAAATGGACCGTCGTGTATTTCTTGGGTTAGGGCGATTGCTGATTCTATAATAATATCTGATTCTTCCAACATCCTGGCAATGCGCATAGATCTTTCTGAAATTGAGATGCTATCACCTACAGAAAGCCCTACAGCTCCTCCTCCAACAAGTTGGGGGACGCTGACTATTACTGGAAATCCTTTCTCCGCTCCTTTTCCAATCATTGTTTTCTTATCTGCTCCCCAGCCTGCTACTTCTTCAAAAGGAAGATTATAGGTCTGGGCAATATTAAGAATTTCTCGAGACAGTATTTCTGTCCTTAAACCCATAGGATAACCCATATTTCCCGCAGCTTTTATAATAACATCACCATCTATACTTTTTGATTTTTCCAGCAACCCTTCATCTAAAATCAATTCTTTTTTTAATTTTTCTAAATCGCTTTCTTTCATCTTGGTAAATTCAAAGATGCCTCCCCGAGGGAAAAAATTACTATCTGATTTAAATCCTAATCTGCTCCCTTCTATTCTTTTTACTTTATCTAAACTTCCGGCCATCTCATGGGCAATGACCGCTGAACTTGTACTAACACTATTGATAATATACTTATCCATTAATTCAGAGATTAAAACTGTGACTCCCTCGTGAATATTTGGTCCACTTCCGGTAACCACCATTATTTTACCGTTTTTCTTCTTTACTTCTACTATCTTATCTATTGCTTGGTTTAAATTTTCTCTACTTACCTGGTCTAATTCTTGATAATATTGATTGATTAGATCAAGGTTGACCTTCATTTTATATGCCTCTATTCTTTATTTTTTGATAATTAATGCAAAAATATATAAAATTCAGAAATTATTTCCTCTCTCTAAAACGAAGTTTTATTCTAAGGAACATACCCCGCTAATTTGGGCAGCCAAAGAACAATCCCCGGAATATAAGTACAAGCCAACAATACGCCTGTTAAAACAGCAAGAAAGGGCCACATTTCCCTGATTATTCCTCCCAGAGGAACTCCGGATATAGCGCTAACAATGAATAAATTTTCTCCATAGGGGGGAGTAGAAAGTCCGATCATGAAATTTAATGTCGAGATAACTCCCAGATGGACTAAATCAATTTCGAAAAAGATGGCGATTGGTATTAATATAGGCATCACGATCAATTCTCCTACAATGGGATCCATAAAACAACCCAATAATAATAAGAACAAATTTACAAATAATAAATACATATATTTATTGGTAATAATTCCTGAATTCATAACCATATTAGTTAAGGTTACCGGCAATTGCTCCCGAGAAACAATATAACTAAAAATAAGCGCAGCAGCAACCATTGCTGAAACATAACCAGTGCTTAAGGCAGATTCCTTAAAAACAACTATTAATTTTTTAAAACCTAAAATACGGTAGCCGACTACCGATAAGATTAAAGCATAAAAGACTGTAGCAGCAGCAGCTTCCGTAGGTGTGAACACTCCACCGTAGATACCCCATAATAAAATCACCGGAGTTAAAAGCGGAAAAAAAGCCTTAAAAAAAGATATAATTAAACTTCTCATATTAAAGGATTCGCCGGCAGGATAATTCCGTTTGTGGGAAATGTAGGCAATATATACCATCATAGCGGCTCCCAAAAAAAGACCGGGTATAATTCCCCCAATAAATAAGTGACCTAAAGAAGCTCCCGAAATCATCGAATAAATTACCATGGGAATACTGGGAGGAATAATAGGACCAATAGTTGCACTTGCAGAAGTTACCGCACAGCTAAATTCAGGGTTAAATCCGGCATCATTCATGGACTTTATTTCTATCATGCCCAAGCCAGAAGCATCGGCAATTGCGGAACCGGTCATTCCCGAAAAAATAATCGAAGCCAATACATTGACATGACCTAACCCGCCTTTAAGTGATCCTACCATCTTATTAGCAAAACTAAAAAGGCGCTCGGTAATCATACCCTCATTCATTATTTTGGCGGCTAAAATAAATAAGGGTACGGCAAGCAAAACAAATTGCTTTTCAAAGCCTATAACCATACTGTCTACAATTACTGCGGGGCTTATTTTAGCTAAAATGACATAAATCATCGAAGGCACAGAAATCGAAAAGATAATGGGATATCCGAAAATAAACATAATGGCAAATAAAACAACCCATATTGTTATCAATATTTTACTTCATCTCCTGTTGTGTCATCATCTTTATTAGTAAATAATGATTTAATATCGCAAATGATATGCTCAATATTATGAATGATAGTTAGGGTTAAGAATATGGAAAATACCATAAAAACATAAGTCCAGGGGATTTTCAGGGCAACCGTCTTTATCCTATAATTAAATAAAAGATATTCCCAAACGGGTTTAAAAATAATGATAAAAACAACTGTAGTAATAGTATTGAAAATTATATTAATCATCTTTTGTACTTTTGGAGGTAATGCATCATATAAAATATTAAATTTCACATGATGCCCTTCTCTAATTCCCCAAGCAGCTCCCAGATACAAAGTCCAGATATAGGCATAAATAGATAATTCAAAAGGCCACTCCAAAGAAATATTAAGAAAATATCGATAGAAAACTTGAATGACGATTGCTGAGGCACAAGTTATCAGGGCTGCCGTGGAAAGAACCTCTTCAAAAAAAATAATGATAAACTTATAAATTCTTTTTAATAATTCCATTAAATCAACCACGCCTTCGATTATAAACCAATCTATAGCTTTTGATAGGGGGGCAAGAGGTTAAGCCTCTTGCCCCCCCTATAACACCATATGGGATATTTTTTGCTAATAATTATTCTGCTTCATATACTTCTGCGCTTACATTTTGTATCTTTTCATATACCCCTTTACCCCAAATTTCATCATTTTTAACATACATTTTCTTGACGTTTTCCATAAAGGCGGCTTTATCCGGAATAATTATTTCCATACCAAATTCGTTTTGGAATTTAGCTAGTAAACTTGCTTCCTGCTCTAATACCAATTGGTTACAATAATTTCTTCCAATTAATAACGCTTTTTTCATATACACTTTATAATCTTCCGGCATACTCTCCCAAACCTTTTCATTAATTGTGGGATTAATAATAGTCATTTGATGATCAGTTAAAACTATATAATGAGTGACTTCATAAAATTTACTGGAAAAATCGGTAGGCAAGGGATTGTCCTGGCCGTCTATGGTTCCTGTCTTTAAAGCCATATAGACTTCATTGAATCCCAAGGGAGTAGGTTGAGCACCTAAACCACGACCGACATCCATCCAGGCTTCTGAACCAGGCATTCTCAGTTTAACTCCTTTAAGATCCTCGGGAGTCCTAACTATTCCAGCTTTTTTAGTTAAATTTAACTCCCGGGTTCCCAAGAACCAGGTATCTAAAACCACCAAGCCAGATTTCTTTCTTAATTCATCCCAATA
This sequence comes from Candidatus Atribacteria bacterium, assembly GCA_011056645.1. NCBI lineage: Bacteria > Pseudomonadati > Atribacterota > Candidatus Phoenicimicrobiia > Candidatus Pheonicimicrobiales > Candidatus Phoenicimicrobiaceae > Candidatus Sediminicultor > Candidatus Sediminicultor quartus. The sequence goes on along the minus strand of DSEL01000092.1, from coordinate 6,904 downwards.
GGCTTTCCCAATAGGACCATTTACCACAGAATAAAGGTGATCTAAGCTTTTGAACACATAGGCAGCTTCCAATACTCCGATTTCCGGATAGGGGACTAAATCACTATACCAAGAAGGTGAACCATCACACATATCGATATCGCCGCGCATAGTTCCGAGAACTTGAGTTTTTTGATCCGCTAATTGTCCGGAGTGATATATGGTTACTTTTATATTCCCACCGGTTAACTGTTCTACTATTTCAGCAAATTTCATAAAACCTTGAGTCTGTGGTTCTAAAGGGGTAGCAGCGGTAGAAAATTTCAAATTATAGGTTGGTTGTTCAGCGAGAACCACCGTAGAAGTCAAAACAACAAATAAGCAAACTGTCAAAGCAATTTTTAAAAATTGATCTCTTTTCACAATAAAATCCTCCTTTTATTTTTAAATACTAAACTTTCGATACAATATTTTCTTTTTTCTATCACCTCCACTTATTTATCAAAAAAAATACTTCTTGCTGGTCATATTTTTTATTATTTATGTCTTTAAAATTTAAACCAGTTTTACATTTTACAAAATATTCGCAGGAAAAAAGCGCAGTGGCTAACGATATATTAATCTACCATGGGTATTTATTCTTTTGGTTGAATTTCTGATTATCAGTTCGGTACTTAAAGTTACTACTGTTGGTTTATGATCTAACCCTTTTTCTTCGTCTTCTATCTTTTTTATTAGCAATTCAGCTGCTGTAGAACCAAGTTGATACACAGGTTGTCTTATTACGGTTATGGAAGGTTCCGTGATTAAGGCGAAATCCGAATCATCAAAACAAACAATGCCTATATCATTGGGTATGGTAAGCCCCATCTCTTTGATAGCAATTAATGCACCCATAGACATATCTATATTAGTGGTAAAAATCGCCTCCGGCCTGTTAGATTTTTCCAATAATTCTTGAGTTAATTTCCTGCCACTCTCCTTCTTAAAATTACCAATTTTAATCAGGCTATCATCTTTGACTATACCTGCTTCTTCTATCGCCTGCAAATACCCTTTTAGTCTTTCGGCACCGGTAGTCCGGTCTAAATAGCCATCCACTATTCCAATTTTTCTATAACCTTGATCTATCAGATGTTTTACTGCTTTATAGGCGCCATTAGCATTATCAACTAAAACCGCATCACAATCTACTCCCTCTATTAGCCTATCTAAGAGCACCACCTTAGTTCTTGAATTGATCAGACGCTGAACATATTCTGAATTCTTACCGGTAGGAGTGAGTATTATTCCATCTACCCGGTTGGACATTAAAACTTTTAAATAGTTGAGTTCTTTCTCGGGATTTTCATCTCCATTGCATAAAATGGTATTATAACCAAATTTATTAGCTATATCCTCCACAGATTTAGCAATGACTGAATAAAATTGAGAAAGAACATTCCCCACAATGATCCCGATAGAATTGGTCTTTTTCTGCCTTAGGTTCCTGGCTACGGCATTTATTTCATAATTTAATTCCGATACGGCTTTAAGCACTTTTTTTCTGGTTTTATCCCTGATCCCGGGAAAATCGCTTAAAACTCTGGAAACGGTTGCGGTAGAAACCCCTGCCTTTTTGGCCACATCCTTTATATTTATTTTCATATTTTTCCCTTAATGAGAATTCGCTAAATTGAAAAAGAGTATAATGTAAACGTTTACACTTGTTAACGATTACATTTTATACTAATTTTATTATCCCGTCAAGAAAATTTTGTAATTTTGTAATTTTTAAATAGATAGGAATGGGGGATAAACTTATCGGAAAAAGTTTTATCGCTTTATCGAATCAAAAAAATTAAAAAGGCAAAGATTTAAATCTTGCAGGAAGCGTATAGAAATAATGATCTGGTTACATGGTTAACTGGTTAAGATAGAGAAAAAAGTAGTGTTGTAGGGGTCTGATTCATCAAACCCATCTGAAAAATTACCAAATAATTCGGGGCGGATAAATCCGCCCCTACAATAACCAAAAAATATAGACTAAACGCTGTACACCCCACGCTAGATTTTTTTATTAACAACTAATTTTATTCTCTCTCGCTTGCATCTTCTAACAGCTTCAGAGACTGTTCCAATTTCTGAAGCTCTTCTCCGTATTTGCTCCAGTTCCCTTCGCGAGCGAAGTTTTGAGCACTTTCGTAATATCCTGCTGCTTCCTTAATCAAATCTTTGAGAGTTTTTTCTTCGCCGGTTATTACGATCTCTTTTTCTCTAAAAGTTTGGGAAAAAAGCCTCTCTAAAGCATCTTCCAGATTATTCCCCATCATTACATCAGAACCATTGGAAACGATTACTCTTTTTAACTCGGGTATCTCTCCTTTTTCTGCACGCAGATACAGAGGTTCAATATAAATAATCGATTTTTCTATAGGAATTACCAGTAAATTTCCCCGGATAACCGTAGAGCCCCTCTGTCCCCATAGAGTTAATTGCTGAGAAATCGCTGAGTCCTGGTCAATTCTCGCTTCTATCTGCATCGGACCGTAAATCAGTTTTTCCTTGGGAAATTTGTAAACTACCAAGTTCCCATATTCCGGCTGGTCATTTTTAGCGGCCAGCCAGGCAATCATATTACTCTTGGTAGAAGGAGTAAAGGGAGTCATCAAAATAAATTCTTCTCTATCGTGATCCGGAAGCTTGGTCACAATATAATAGGGTTCCATCCTGATTTCACTGTCCGAATAAATCTCATTGGGAATATTCCAATAATCCTCTTTATTGTAAAATACATCGGGGTCGATCATATGGTAAGTAGAATAAAGTTCCGCTTGAACTTGAAAGAGGTCTTTGGAATAACGAATGTGTTCCTTTAAATCCGCAGGCATCTGGTCAAAGTTTTTAAACAGTTGAGGAAATATATTTTGATATACCTTTACTAATGGGTCTTTCTGATCTACTATATAAAAATCCATAGTACCATTATAGGCATCAATAATTACTTTAACCGAATTTCTAATATAATTAAAATACCCCCCAAGAGGAGTCGAGTAAGGATAGTTATTAGATACAGTAAAGGCATCCTGTATCCAGAACAATCTCCCTTCTTTGGAAACTATTATATACGGGTCATTATCATAATTGAGGAAAGGAGCTACCTTGTTGACTCTCTTTTGAATATTACGATAGATCATAATTCGGCTATCCCGAGTAAAATTGGTGGTAAGTAAAATTTGAGGATTAGAATATTTTATAGAAAATAAAATTCTTCCCCATAAAGAGGATACCGGCAACCCACCACCTCCCACATAAGTACTATAGACATTTTCGTCTCCTTTTGGATAATCGAACTCTTTAGCTTTAGTCTTAACTATGACATACCCTTCGGTTATTTCACCATAATATATTTCTGGTCGGGTTATAGTCAGATCTACACTGGAAACCGGGGGAATATCTTTTATCAACAGCTGGGGGAGGCCTTCTCCGCTAATCTGATTAACCGGGTTTACCACAACGCCATATCCATGAGTATAAACCAATTTCTCATTAACCCAGGTTCTGGCCTGTTCGGGTATTTTTGTCGAGTTTAATTCTCGGGGAGAGATCATCACCTGTTGATAATTCCCATTAAAATAATAACGGTCCGTATCCACACTATTAAAATCATAATAAAGCCTAATAGCCTGAATCTGGTTTAAGGTCTGCTTTATGGGTCTCCAATCCCAGAGTCGGATATTTCCAACCGTCTCTCCATTTTTTTCAATATCTTCAAAGCTTATTTCTTCTTTTACCGGAAATTCCTCCTCTTCAATCTTATCTAAACCATAGGCTAGCCGGGTAGCTTCAATATTATTTAATATATAAGGTCTCTCCTTGGTACTTTCATTGGGTAAGACTATTGCTTTCTGAATAATCTCAGGATAAATTCCCGCCAGTAAGATAGAGACACCAATCAATACCGCCAATCCCAAAACTGGTAATTTCCAATCTTGCTTCCTGGCAGTTAAAAAAAATAGTACTGCGCAAATCAAAGCTAATACCATTAAAACCCTCAAGGCTAAAAGATCGGCGTGGATTGCTGTATAACCCGCTCCAAAAATTACCCCTCGAGTAGAGTATAGAATCTTAAAGGCATTCAGCCAATACTGCCAGGACTTTAAAATTAATATTAAGCCAATTAACAAAGACAGGTGCACCTTAACTGGAGTTTCAATGATAAGTTTTTTATATTCATATTTTACTGCTTTTTTAACAATATAAATGGCAGCCACTACAACAGTAATAAGTGTAAGGGCAAAGGATAACCAGTTCCTGATGAATTCCCAGAAAGGAAGACTGAACATATAAAATCCAATATCCTTATTAAAAATAGGGTCAGTTATTCCAAAGGAAGTCCGGTTTAAATATATTAAGATCTTCTCCCAGCTAGAGGCTTCGGATAATCCCATAAATAGCGCTACAATCAGGGAAAACCATAAAACAAATTTTTTATTCACCTGAATATTTTGCAGACTTTTATATAATTGAATTTCCGGCTTTTCAAACTCATCCTGGCTTATTTCTACCTGAAACTCAGGAGCAAAACGTCGGGCAAAAGAAAGATTGATAAAAGACAACACAAAAAATGCTGCAGCAAAAAACAGCATGACTACTCCTTTGGTTAACAGTATCTTCCAAAAAACCGCAACATATTGTACCGACTTAAACCATATTAAATCAATATAAATTGAGGCAATCGCCCCCACAATTATGACCACTAAAAAGATTATGCCAATAATTATCCATTTTAAATTTCTTGTTTTATCTGCCATTTTTTCCCTCCAATTATTATTTTTTATACCTGTATTATATCATTCTACACCAGTATTGCAATAAATGAAAAAAGTTGCCAAAAGGTGCCAGGCACCTTTTGGCAACTTTTTAAAATATATCCTTATAGCTTTTAAGTTTAAAAAGTGATTCTGTATTCTTTACCGCCTTTACTATTGCCCGAGCCATCACTTCGGCCGCAATAGCCCCTACCACATTCGTCCCAGCCTCTACCTCACCAGTAGCCATACAAAAGATAGTATCTCCATCAAACATGGTATGAGCTGGATTTATAGTTCGGGCATAACCATCTTGAGCCATCATAGCCACTTTGGTTGCGCCGGCTTTGCTTAATCGCGCATTAGTAGCAATGGCTCCTATAGTGGTGTTTTTAGAAAAATTATCTTTGGTCTTTTGAGGAAAATTTCTTAAAAAAGACATAGAATTAGCAAGACCTTTTTTATCCTCAGTTAATACCCCGGCAATAATTTCTCCGTTTTCCGGATCAATGACATCTCCCAGACAATTTACCGCTACAATTGCTCCAATAATCAATTCCTGAGATTTAAAACTGGCTGTACCTAAACCGCTCTTCATACAACGAAGCCCGCCAAATATTTTCCCTACCGTTGCCCCGGTGCCAGCTCCAACATTACCCTGTATTACCACTTCTTCGCTGGCCTTAATACAGGCATCATAACCCATATTAGCATCAGGCCTAACCCTAAAATCACCTACATCCAGGTCAAAGAGAACCGCACCGGGAACTATAGGAACTTTAGTTAGTACCACATCAAAACCTATTCTTTTTTCTTCTAAATATTTCATTACTCCCGATGCTCCATCCAATCCAAAGGCGCTGCCTCCTCCTAAATAAATAGCGTGGGCTTTATCTATTAGATTTACTGGATTTAGAAGGTCTGTCTCTCTCGTTCCCGGAGCTCCTCCCCGTACATCTACTCCTGTTGTTGCTCCCTTTTCGCAAATAATCACCGTACAACCAGTCCCGGCCTTTAAATCCTGGCTATGTCCTACTTTTATCCCTGGTACATCTATAATGGCATCCTTTAATTCTTTCAACTTTTCTTCACCATTCATTGATCTCTCTCCTTATTATGGAATATTTTCCTTGCAGATTTTTGTATTTTATTATAAGTTATTATATCGGAGATTTTTCCTGCGGGGTGGTAATTTTCAATTTATATTGATAATTTTAAATAATTCTAATGGCAAATTCGGGACATACCGGATTGCAATAGCCGCACAAAATACATAATTTGTGATCGACCACTGCTTTCCCATTTTCTAAGTGTAAGGCATTATTGGGGCAAGTATTGACACAATTGCCACAACCTTTGCAAAAACGGGAAATAAATAATTTTTTATTCGGTTTAATTTTTTGATAAAATAATTCTTGAGAAATTTCTTCATCATTAAATATTTTTATATTAAGTTCCAATTCATCCTGGCTAATCATCCCTATAGCAATTGAGCTTACGCCTGTAACATTTCTGACATAATTAATTGATGCTTCTAATTCGCCAATCAATCTTCCTCCGGCTAAGGCTTTCATAGCATATAAGCCTTTCCCTGCCTTATGTGCTCTTGAGATGGCTTTAATCATATCGTCCACGCTGCCATTAATAATACCCATACCGAGTTTATTAATAATCGGAAATATAATATCGATTTCTTTGATTTCTGTTGCCCGCTTAACAATATCTATCACATGGGTAGAAATCCCTATTGCCCGGACGATTCCTTTCGATCTATAATCTTTTAAACATTGGAATGCTCCTTCCCTCTCTTCAAAAACTGAAGGAGTAGCTTTTGCCGCATGCAAAAGGAAAATATCTATATAATCTCTATCAAGAGATTCAAGTGCATATTGAACGCTTTTTTCCATTTCGGTATAGGTTTTAGCAAAAGATTTGGTCGTAATAATGACTTCCCCTTTATAACCTTCCAAAGCTTTTTTAATATAATGATAAGTTTGATATACCTCGGCAGTATCGATAAAATTTATTCCTTTTTCCAAAGCTGTGCGTATAAGTTTTGCTCCTTTTTCAATAGGTATATTTGCCTGCATAGGTCCTATGGGCAATGCACCAAAACATAATTCAGTTACTTTGAT
>DSEL01000091.1 GCA_011056645.1 Candidatus Atribacteria bacterium | reverse complement strand
GCAAAATAAATTACAACTATTAGATTTCAAGATCACTGTTTTATAAAAAAATCTGGTAAATTTTAAAATATTTATTAAAATAGTTTTTTGTCAATTGATAAACTGATAAATTGCTAAATTGCTAAATCGTAATTGGAGAATTAAATAATGCTGCCATCTAAAAGAAGTGAACAATTGGAAAAGTTTCTTTTAAAAGAAATTAATAATATAATTTATCGGAAAATAAACGATCCAAGAATAAAATTTGTTACAATAACCAGGATAAAAGTTTCATCTGACCTGAAATATGCCGATATTTTTGTGACTATCTTTAATGGCGATGAGCAGCAAGAAAAAGCTTTGCAAGGACTTAAGAATGCTACCAAATTTATAAGAGGAGAATTAGGAAAAGACTTAAAACTGCGATATGTGCCAGATATAAAATTTAAAATCGATGAAGAATTAGAGCATCAATACAAATTATTGAGAATTATTAGTAAAATTAATGCTCCACAGGGAAATTCGAAGAAAGATAAAAATAATGAATAGTTTTAATGAAATCATCCAATTAATGCGAGAAAATAACAATTTTTTAATCACTTCTCATGTAAATCTTGATGGAGATGGAATTGGTTCAGAACTTGCTTTATACTCTATTTTAAAAAAATTGAAGAAAAATCCCATTATTCTAAACCAAGATAGATTACCCAAAATATATGATTTTTTGCCCGGTAACCATAGAGTAAATAGCTTAGAAGCTTATAGCTTGAATCCAAGCAGCATCGATGTAGGTATAGTCCTTGATTGTAGCAATATCAAAAGAATTGGGAAAACCTACGAATTATTGAAAAAAATAAAAACCATTATAAATATTGACCATCATAAAAGCAACGAATGTTTTGGGGATTTTAATTATATAGACAGCTCTATTTCCTCTGTCGGAGAAATTATTTATGAATTGATTGGATCCATAGATAGGAATTTATTGGATAAAAATATTTGCACCTGCCTATTTACCGCTATAATTACCGATACAGGTTCGTTTAGATATTCAAATGTAACTTCAAAAACCTTTAAAGTGGTTTCCGATTTAACTTCTAAAGATATAAAACCATATTTAATTGCTAATAACATTTATAATAGAAATACCTATTCGGGATTAAAATTGTTAGGGAAAGCTCTTGCAACATTAGAGGTAGACAAATCTAATTATGTTACATGGGTAACAATAACTCGTAAGATGTTAAGTGAAATCAAAGCGAAAGATGAGGAGATAGAAGGAATAATTGACGTTGCTTCCACCTTAAACAAGATAGGGATATCCCTCCTTTTTAGAGAAGCTGAGGATGGTAAAATAAAGGTTAGTTTTCGTTCCAAAGGAGTTTTTGACGTGAATAAGTTTGCCGCTAAATTTAAAGGAGGCGGGCATCCAAACGCTGCCGGTTGTTTACAATCCGGCAAGATAGATGAAATAAAAGAAAAAATACTTTCTGAATTATTTAATGATATTAGATGTCTTGGATATGAAAATTAGTTGTCGGACAGTTGGTTACTTAGTAGCTGGCGGAAAAGGTTAGTAATCAGGATAGTTATAGTGAATAAAATAATATTAAGGTAACCAAATAGAAAAATATTATCATAATAAAAAAAATAGTTATTGGAATTGATGAACGGAATTTTAAATATAAATAAACCAAAAGGAATTAGCTCTTATCAAGCTGTAAAAGAAATTAGGAATATTTTGGGTATTCCTAAAGTAGGACATACTGGGACATTAGACCCTTCTGCTTCCGGTGTTCTATTAGTATGTATAGGCCAGGCAACAAAAATCGCCGAATATTTAGTAGATATGAAAAAGCACTATCAGGGAGATATGATCTTGGGCATCAGTACTGACTCTCAAGATTCAGAGGGGAACATTATTCAAAGAAGGGGAATAAAAGCAGATATCAACGATAAAAAGATTAATGAAATATTTTATAAATATACCGGTTTAATTCACCAGATACCGCCTATGTTTTCCGCTGCTCATCACCAGGGAGAAAGATTGTATCGCCTTGCCAGGAAAGGTATAGAAGTAAAAAGAAAACCCAAGGAAATCAATATATTTAAACTGAATTTGATAAAATACGAGAAAAAATCAGCTATAGTAAAGTTTGAAGTTATCTGCTCAAAAGGTACATATATTAGAACATTATGCAATGACATAGGTAACGAACTGGGTTGCGGAGCACATTTAACAAATTTAATCAGAAAAAAAGTTGGTAACTTTTGCATTGAAGATTCATTAAACTTAGAAGAATTAAAAAAAGAAAAAACTCTAGGAAAGAAATATCTTATTAGCATTGATTCCGCCCTTGATGAATTTGATACCCTAACCGTAAAAAACGATGTAATTAAAGTCGTATTAAATGGTGGGATAATATCAATTGATCAAATTGTTGAGATGCCGGGTAGACTAAACAAAAGAAAAAATAATTTTGTTAAAATGTTTGACCTTGAAGGTAATTTTTTAGCCATAGGTACTCCAATGGCTAAAAAGGGGGAAAATATTTTTTTTAAAGCGGTTAAAGTTTTTCAAAATAATCAAATTTGCTAATTAGATTTAAAATAATACATCATGGAAATTATAAAATACTCCAAAAATATAATATTGCCAAAAAAGAAACGATACATTGCGTTAGGTGTCTTTGATGGTGTACACCTGGGACATCAAAAATTAATTAAATTAACTTCAAATGCAGCTAAAAAGAACAATGGAATAAGCATTGTAGTCACTTTTGACCCTCACCCCGATAAAATAATCGAGCCAGAAAGCAATATTTTTTTATTAACTACTTTGGAAGAGCGGATAAAGCTCATTAAAGAATTAGATGTTGATATTTTTCTGATCATCAGATTTAACAAGATGATGAGTAAAATGTCGCCCGATGATTTTATTAGCAAAATATTAGTCACTAAATTAGACGTTAAAGAACTTTTTGTAGGCTTTAATTATAAATTTGGTTTTCAGGGAAAAGGAACTATAGAGATTTTAAAAAAAAGTGGTCAGTTATACTTATTTAAAACAAATATATTGAAACCAATAGTGATAGACCATAACATCATTAGCAGTACTTTAATAAAAGATCATATTAAATTAGGAGACATTAAAAAAGCAAGAGAATTTTTAGGGCATAATTTCGCTCTTTCAGGAAGAGTGATCCCCGGAAAGGGAAGGGGGAAAAAATTATTAAATTTTGCTACCGCTAACATAGAGGTACCCATAGATAAACTTCTTCCGGTTAACGGCGTATATTTAGTAGATATAAAAATTAATAATAAAAAATATTATGGTTTAATGAATATAGGAATTAAACCGACCTTTAAAGAGATAGAACGTACTATAGAAGTTCACATTATAAATTTTAATAAAAAAATTTATAATAAAAAACTATCGGTAAGCATTTTATCAAAAATTAGAGAAGAACGATATTTTAATCATCCAAATTTATTAAGGAAACAAATAGAGGAAGATCTTTTATTAGCTCATAAAATGATAAATAATTTGTAATAAGGTATGGGTTTTTGTATTTTCGGAAATATTTATTCTCATTAATCATTAAATATTACTGGTTACTTTATTTTATACGCTATACTAAGATAATGTTTTTGTTTAATACTAATTTTAGGTTGAAGGGTAAGGCTGTTTATGATAAAATACTAAAGATACAAATCAATAATTAAAATGTATAAAATGTTTAATAAAAAATAAAATAATTTAAAACTGGGGAAGAAGAAAATTTCCCTAATTAGAATATAAATAAAAAATAGAAGGAGAAATAACATGGTTTTTGCTAAAGAAGATAAAGAAAAAGTAATAACAAAATATCAGCATCATAATACTGATACCGGATCACCGGAAGTTCAAATTGCAATTTTAACTGAGAAACTAAACGATTTAACCGAACATTTAAATAAAAATAAGAAAGATTTTCATTCAAAGCAAGGTTTATTGAAAATGGTAGGAAAAAGAAGAAGGTTGTTAAACTATCTTAAAAGTAAAAATATCGATAAATATCGAGAGGTAATTGAGGCATTAAATTTAAGAAAATAGTAAATTAAGCGTTCGTAATAAGTTTTATTTTTATATTTTAAGAAATTTATAATTATTATTATTTTTTCATAATATTGTTTAAATGAGGGTCGGATTGGAAAAATCCGAATTGTCTTCTGCGTTCTAACTGAACGCTTTTTTCTCTCTTTTACAAGATATCAACAAATAGGAATGAATAAAAAATAATTACAATAATCAATAGTTAATATTTACAATTCAGCAAGCGGATTAAATAATAAGGAGGATAAATATTATTTAATGTTAAAAAGCAAAGAAACAGAAATTAATTTAGATGGTAAAATAATAAATATAGGAACCGGCAAAATTGCCAAGCAGGCGGCTGGTTCAGTAGTAGTTAGTTGCGAGGGAACCGTTGTATTGGTAACAGCAGCTTCTTCCCCGGAACCACGTGAAGGAACGGACTTTTTCCCCTTAATGGTTGATTATGAGGAAAAATTTTACGCCGCAGGTAAAATACCGGGTGGTTTCTTCAAAAGAGAGGGTAGGCCGAGTAAAAATGCGATATTGACTTCCAGGCTTATTGACCGGCCCTTGAGACCTTTATTCCCTAAAGAATATAGAAACGATGTTCAGATTATTGCCACCGTTTTTTCCTTTGATCAAAAAAATTTACCCGATATATTAGCCATGATAGGTGCTTCTGCAGCTTTATGGATATCAGATATTCCCTTCCAAAGTCCCATAGGGGCTGTAAGAATTGGCCTAATAGATAAAAAATTTATTATCAATCCTGGTCCTCAAGAATTAGAAAATACTGAATTGAACTTAATTATCGCTGGTACAAAAGATTCAATTATTATGATGGAAGGCGAGGCAAAAGAAGTCTCTGAAGAGACTATATTTGAAGCAGTTAATGTTGCTCACCAGTCAATAAAGACCATTATAGAAGGTCAAGAAAAACTGGCAGCTATTTTAGGAAAGTCTAAGGTCGATCAAGAAAAAGATTATCAAAAAACATCAGAATTAACCGATAATTATCGGCAAGAAATTAATAATCTTTACCAGAAGGAAATTAAAAACGCTATATGTAAAATTGAAAAAAAGGAAAGAGAAAATTTACTAGAAGATATTTTTAAACAGATCATGGAAAAATTATCTCCCGAAGGAGATAATATTCTTTTTTTGAAAGAAGCCTATGATGAGACTTGCAAAGAAGTAGTTCGTAATTTAATTATTAAAGAAAAAGTAAGAGTCGATGGAAGAAAGTTAGATGAAATACGTTCAATTAGCTGCGAAACTGGAGTATTACCACGAGTACATGGTAGCGCATTATTTACCAGAGGACAAACTCAAGCCTTAGTTATCACTACTTTAGGAACAGTAAAAGATAGACAATTTATAGATACTTTAGAAGAAGAATCATCGGAAAGGTTTTATTTACATTATAATTTCCCTCCTTTTAGCGTAGGTGAAGTAAGACCAAGAAGGGGGCAATCAAGAAGAGAAATTGGCCATGGTTCCTTAGCTGAAATGGCATTGAAAGCATTGATTCCCTCAGAAGAAGAATTTCCTTATACTATTCGTATCGTATCGGAAATATTAGAATCGAATGGTTCCTCTTCAATGGCGACCGTTTGCGGAGGCAGCCTATCTTTATTTGATGCCGGTGTCCCTCTTAAAAGACCTATTGCCGGTATTGCTATGGGATTGGTAAAAGAGAATGAAAATGTAGAAATATTAACTGACATTTTAGGCTTAGAAGACCATTACGGAGATATGGATTTTAAAGCTGCCGGAAGCAGCCTTGGTATTACCGCCATTCAAATGGATCTAAAAATTGCCGGCATCTCCAAAAATACACTGATTGATATTTTAAAGAGATCGAAAGAAGCAAGATTGTATATTCTTGAAAAAATGAATAAAGCCCTATCGCAGTCTCGAGAAAAATTATCAGACTATGCACCAAAAATTACAATAATAAATGTTGATCCTTCTAAGATTGGCTTGATCATCGGTCCTAGCGGAAAAAATATTAAAAAAATTATAGAAATAACCGGAGCTTCTATCGATATTAAAGACGATGGTGAAATTTTTATTGCTTCGGCAGATGGGAAATCTCTAAACAGCGCAAAAAAAATGATTGAAGATATGGTAAGAGAAGCCAAAGTAGGAGAAACCTATGAAGGTAAAGTAACTAGAACCACAAGTTTTGGCGCTTTTGTAGAAATATTTCCCGGTAAAGAAGGATTAGTTCATATTTCTAAATTATCACGAAGACGCATAGGCAGAGTAGAAGATGTAGTTAGAGTGAATGATAATATTTTGGTTAAATGCATTGGAATTGATAGTCAAGGTAGAATTGATCTGAGAAAAATAGATAATGATGAAAATGGTGTTGTAGAAGATGACAGAGATAAAAAAAATGAAAATTACGATTAAAGTATATAATTCAATATAAAAATAAATAATTCAAAAAAGGGATTACTTGTGGAAAATAATAAGATTGAAATAAAAATAGAAAAAATTAGCGGATGCGAAGATTTACCTTTACCTTTTTCCACAAGTGAATTCTCCTCTGGTGTTGATTTGTTATCTGCGGAACCATCAAATACCGTATTAAAACCGGGCAAGATAAAATTGGTATCTACGGGGATAAAAATAATGATTCCCGAAGGGTATGAGGGACAAATAAGGCCCCGAAGCGGCTTAGCTATTAAGCATGGAATTACTGTTTTAAATACCCCTGGTACTATTGATTCGGATTATAGAGGTACGGTAAAGGTAATATTAATTAATTTGGGTGAAGATGATTTTACTATACAAAGAGGAGATAGGATAGCCCAATTAGTCATACAAAAAATATTTTTTCCTAAATTTAAACTTGTAGAGACCTTGGATAAAACCAAAAGAGGAGAAGGTGGCTTCGGACACAGCGGCATCTAAAACAGTAATGAGTGATAAGTAATGAGTAATAAGCATTAAGATTAAATTTCCTAATTCCTCAAAAAGGTTACTTATCACCGCTATTTTTTCTTTACTATATACTAACGACTAACTTAGGCGGAGGTATTCAATGACCACTGAACTAATCTTTGGTATGGTGGGAGGTCTGGGTTTATTTTTATATGGGATGCAGTTACTTAGCGATGGCCTACAAAAAGTTACCGGTGATAGAATACAGAAAATTCTGGAATTCTTAACCAATAAACCGGTAATGGGTGTTGTAACCGGCACTTTAATAACTTCAATTATTCAAAGTAGTAGCGCAACAAGCGTTATTACTATCGGATTGGTTAATGCAGGATTATTAAGCTTAAAGCAAGCGGTAAGTGTCATTGCCGGTGCGAACATAGGTACTACCATAACAGCCCAGATCGTATCTTTTCGCTTAGAAAAATATGCTCTCCCGGCAATTGGGATTGGTTTTATTATTAATTTTTTAGCCAGAAAAAGAAGCTATAAATATTTTGGCCAAATATTACTCGGTTTTGGCATACTATTTTTAGGCTTGTACACTATGTCCCAAGCAGTAAAACCCTTAAGAGATTATGCTCCCTTTATAACTTTATTAACTAATATTTCTATAAATCCTTTATTGGGTATTGTAGTTGCCGCCATCTTTACTGCCGTTATTCAAAGCAGTAGTGCTACCACAGCCATCATCATCGCTATGTCCATTCAGGGTATTATAAGCTTAGAAACAGCAATACCCCTTATTTTGGGAAGTAATATAGGAACTTGTGTTACTGCCTTAATTGCCAGCATAGGAAGTTCAATAACCGGAAAAAGACTTGCTTTTTCTCATTTACTTTTTAATATTGGAGGGGTTATTCTGTTTTTTTTCTTTATAAATAAATTCGCCTACCTGGTATCTTTTACCTCCTCCAGCATCCCAAGGCAAATTGCCAACGCACATACACTATTTAATGTAATTGACGCAGCAATATTAATTCCTTTTCTTTCTTATTTTATTAAACTGGTGGTTAAAATTTTACCAGGTGAAGAGATAGTTATCAAGAAAGGTCCCCTCTACCTGAATAAAGAAATGATAAATACACCATCCCTTGCTCTTAGTCAGGTGACTAAAGAACTAGTGAGGATGGGGGAAATGGCTGAAAGTATGTTAAATGATGTGATGATGTCTTTTATTCAAAATGACCTTAATACCTTAAACAATGTATATTTGAAAGAAGAAGTAGTAAATACCCTGGAAAAGGAAATTACCAAATATTTGGTATTAATTTCTCAACGATCCCTTAGCCCTACGCAATCGAAAAGATTGACAAATTTAATGAATATAGTGAATGATATAGAAAGAGTAGGTGATCATGCTGAAAATTTGGCTGAACTTGCAGAAGAAAAAATCAATGAAAAACTACCTTTTAGCGAAAAAGCATTAGATGAACTTAAATATATGTTTTCAAAAGTTCAATTTTCATTAAATAAATCGGTATCTGCCCTAAAAATTAGGGACGTAGAATTAGCACGGGAAGTCGTTCTACAAGAAGATGA
Organism: Candidatus Atribacteria bacterium; assembly: GCA_011056645.1. Lineage (NCBI taxonomy): Bacteria > Pseudomonadati > Atribacterota > Candidatus Phoenicimicrobiia > Candidatus Pheonicimicrobiales > Candidatus Phoenicimicrobiaceae > Candidatus Sediminicultor > Candidatus Sediminicultor quartus. Next base: position 872 of record DSEL01000091.1, on the reverse strand, counting down.
GATTGATAAAATAGAGAAAGAACTTCGTAGTAATCATATAAAGAGACTTAACCAAGGTGTTTGTTATCCCGAATCAGGAGTTATTTTTTTAGATTTGATTAGTAACTTAGAAAGAGTGGGAGACCATGCTAATAATATTAGTTTAATGGTTATTGACGAATTATCTAAAAGTTAGAGGAAAATATGTTATTCATATTATTAGGGTTAATACAAGGATTAACTGAATTTTTTCCGGTAAGTAGTTCAGGGCATTTAGTTATCGCAAAGTATCTGTTGCGATTACGTTTACCGGGTGTAGCATTCGAAGCATTTTTGCATTTTGGAACAGTAGTTGCCGTAATAGTACTATATAATAAAGATATAAAAGAATTATTAATTTCATTTCTCAAAAGTATTTATCAACTGTGTCGTGGAGAAAATATGTCCGATATTTTTAGAAATGATTCATCATCAAAACTCACCTGGTTTTTAGGAATCAGTACCATTCCGGCAGCAATTATTGGATATGCTTTTGATTCATATTTTGAAATACTTTTCGCTAAACCCATAATAACTTCCTTTATGTTAGTAATTACCGGAATCTTGCTTTGGTTAGGCAATAAATATTACGTTGGGAACGGCAAGAATATTTTGGAAATTACCTATCGAGATGCTATTATTATAGGTGTAGCTCAAGCTATAGCTATTTTACCGGGAATATCGAGATCCGGTTTTACTATTATTGCCGGATTATCAAGAAATTTAGATCGAAAATTTGCGGCAAAATATTCTTTTATACTATCTATACCTATTATTCTGGGTGCTTCAATCTTTAAAATTAAGGAATTATCTTCCTTGAATATAGATTTAACTATCTTAGTATTATCCGGATT
>DSEL01000090.1 GCA_011056645.1 Candidatus Atribacteria bacterium | reverse complement strand
GTCGGGATATATTACAGGATTACCTGTACTATTGGGATTTATTTCAATTTTATTTAAAGTTTCCGAATCATCAGGTGACCATAAAATTTGCATTTCCGCCAGATTAATCCCTGCTCCCTGAACCTCAATATCAAAACTAACTTGATTTCCTTCATAAATTATATTGGGTATCGGGGCTAATTCTAATAAAGTAGTGACTACCGGAATATTTAAATATCCGCTAATATTTGTCATACCTGTAAAAGAGCTCGCTTTCAGGGTTACCGTACCAGCTTCTTTTTGTGGTATCAAACCTACAGAAATTTCTCCGTTAACCATAGTTGTTGTAAGGCTGCTTGTACCAGTTGCAGCAAATTTAGCATTTTTAGGCCAACCTACTAATATGGTAAAGGTAACGTCTTCATTATATGTATTAATTGGGGTTCCACCTTCATCAACTACTGTGGCAGTGACAGTACAATTGTCACCATTTACCAACATTTTCGATGGGACCGCGTTTAGTTTAATATGATGTTCGCTTGAATAAAATCCTACTTGTACAGTATTATTAATAAGAGTACCAGAAGAATTAGTAGTAGAAACTTCAATAGTACATATACCTACATTACTTGCCGGCGTTAAATATACCTCCTCAACTTTCCCATCACTACCATAATCAACTCCATCAATAGTTAGAGGAATATTAGTGGGATAAGTATTGGAATTAAAAGAAAGTAGTGCATCGTGTAAATTTGAAGTATCTGTAACTATTTTAAAAGTTATCGAATTACTATAATTAGCAATGACAGTGGACCCCTGTTTGATAGTGGCTGTAATTTCAGAAACACCCATTCCACCCGCAAGAATGTTTTTTGGAATAGCACTTAAACTAATCGTATCAGCAATTAACGGAGCTTTAACTTCTATGATTACACTTCCATCTGTCAAACCTCCTCCACTTGCCGTAATAGTAACTATTCCTATAGAAGCAGAAGAAAAAGTGGTAGATGCTGAAGATGTGCCAGCAAAATTCAAAATATTTGGTATGAAGTTTCCGGTACCATCAGAAGTTGCAATATTTATTGCTCCAGTAAATTCAATCGGATTTCCATTTACATCCTGAATTTCTACAGTGACCGTTGCCCCATCCGTATCATCGATATAGATTAAATCAGGATCTACGGAAACAGAAATAGAAGTTGCATCACCGGTTGTAACTATATTCACGGTATCACTTAATAAACCTTCAGATGTAGCTGTGACTGTAGCAATACCGGGTGTATCAAGGATAGACTGAACATATATTGTCGCAGTGCCTTCAGAAGGCGTCATAGGTACTGTTGTACTGCCTAAAGGTGTTCCTCCTGAATCGACAAAAATTCCTTCCCCCGAAATGTTAAAGGTTATATCGTTTGGCGCATCCTCGACGGTTACACCACCTGAATTGACTAATGCCGCAGTAACAGTAGAAATACTTATTCCATCAGCATCTATACTATCAGGATTAGCTAATAGTTCTATTCTTACGACATCAAGAGTAATAGTAATAGTAATTGTATCACTTATAGTGGGTCCACCATTTGGCAAATCAACAGAAGCCTCTATAACCACCTCACCCTGGGCAGGAACACCCTCTGATATTTCAAACCCAGAAGCAGCAAAAATTACTTCTGCTCTGCCCTCATTCGTAGTCACAGAAATATCATCAAATCCCGAACCCAAATATCCTAAATCTGAACCTATGGCACCCTTATCAAAATCCGAATATCCAGAACCGAGAACAGTGAACTGAATATCGCCGCCATCCCAGTCAATCTTTGTATTTCCGTTTGAGTCCTTAATGACTGCAATAATATTAGAAGTGCCAGCACTAGGTAAAACAGTATAATAAGGATCAGCATAAAGATTAAGATGCGTAGCTGCCCCCGGATTAAATATGGTTCTGTTAATATACATCGAAGGTTCTACGCTTACATATTGACCCTGTCTATTTGTCCAGAAGACTCTAGTGTTAATTTTTTTTAAATTATCACTCTCTGTATTTACAATGATTACTCTGGTATATTTCGCGCCTACGCTTTCAGCCATACCGAGATTCTCATTGGTAATCATTTCAAAATCCATATTTTTAACATCTTCCATTGCTTCCCGGGCGTAATTAGTAGCAACAGTTCTGTCCCGGGCATTGGCCATTCCCATCCACGCGTTACTAAAAGCAAGAAATATTCCTAATACAGCTATGGCTAAAATGATTACTGCTACCATTAATTCAATTAAACTAAAACCTTTTTTCGATAATTTTCTATTTTTATTTAACATAAAATCACCACCGATTATAAAGAAAGTATATAGCATCGAGTATAAAAATATAGTAATAAGCAAAGAGTAATAAGTGATAAGCATATAGTAAAAATAGTATTAATTAAAAAATTAAGATAAAGGATATTTTAAAACTTCTTTATATTGTTTATATTCCCTATTTATGAGCTTCTTAGCTAATAAAATCAATGAATAGTATTCAGTATGTAGTATCTATATACTGTTTTTTACCAATTCTCCGGGGGTTCCGGGCTGATTCGTACCCGGGCCGTTACCGGAGTCATGATCACGTAAAGATTCTTACCTCTTTTATTTTGTAAAGTAACTGTCCCGCCTTGTCCGGGAACTCCATTTGGGTAGAAATATACATTATCATTGGTAAAATTAGTATTAAATAAATCTACATCTTCTAATATTATATCATCAATTAATTCGGTTTGCTTATAAATTCTATATCTTTCCAATATCGGCCAAAATTGTACCTTGTAATATTCTCCCTCATAAAATGCTCTCGTTTGCGTATTTTTTAATTCTGCACTTAAAAGTGCCGCTGCCCTATTTAGTTTACTCCATTCCATTAAATTAAATATTCCTTTAAAAGAAAGACCAAGCAATAAGGCAATTATTCCTACTACCACCATTAGCTCAATAAGAGTGTAACCTTTTGTACGATTAATGCTCTGAATCATACTGTGTCTGTTTATCTTTCGTTATATATAGTTTTTGGTTCTTGGATATTAGATAAATTCCCATTCCCCGGTCAAGTCGCGGACAGATTTTATGGGAATGACATTACTTTTTTATTTTTTATGCTTTACTAATTTCTCAAATTCATTTAAAGACAGTCCAATTTGACGTATAATAGCTCTTAATGTTCCTTTTGCGATTTCTTTATGATTTGGAATGGTTAATCTACGAAAAGGATATTTTTTATTCCTTAAAATAATATGACTACCGGTTTGGTGATCTTTAATATATCCTATTTTTTCTAATATTTTACAAAGATCTTTCCCGGTTATTATTGATAAACCACTCAACTTGCTACCTCTACAATTTCTTCTTCAATAGATGGAGGAACGGGTTCATCATGCATTCTTAAACTCTCTAAATACCCCTTAATAGCTTCTTGAATATTTTCCAAAACTTCTTTTCGGCTCTTGCCTTGAGAAATACATCCAGGCAAAGCAGGACATTCAGCAACAAATATGCCATCTTCATCTTGTTCAATAAAAATTCTATATTTCATAATAAATTTCTCCTGTTTTCTAATTACATTTATTTATTTCTGGATTCCTATTCCCCGATCATGTTGAGGACAGGTATTTTGTAGGGGTTGGATTTATCCAACCCGTCCTAATTGCGGGTTCGATGAATCGAACCCCTACATTATAAATCACTCTCTATTTTAAAATCCAAAATACCACGAAATAATTTGCCCACCCCATAAAAGGGTGATGAACGAACCTAAGATAATGAATGGTCCGAAAGGCACCATATCCTCTCTCTTCTTAATCTTCGACAAAATTAGGATGATTCCTGCTAATGCTCCCAAAAAAAATCCTAAAAAAAGGGAAATAATGATGTATCTCCAGCCCAGGAAGGCACCGATCATGGAAGCAAGTTTTACATCTCCTCCACCCATGGCCTCTTTCTTAAAAATAATGGTGCCGGCAATTCCGATAATCAGTATTATTCCTCCGCCAACCAATATTCCTAAGCCTGAGTTTATAACGGATATATAAGTAACAAAAAAACTCACTATAAATCCTATCACTATCCCCGGTAAAGAAATCACATCTGGTACAATTTGGTCATTTAAATCGATAAAAGCAATAATGATAAGAGCCGATGATAAAATTATATAGATCAAAGTTTGAAAACTTAAACCAAAAGCCAGATAAATAATTAAGTATATTAATCCAGTTAAAAATTCTACTATAGGATATTGTATAGATATCTTGTTTTTACAATTACGGCATTTGCCACGGAGCAGGATATAACTTAATAAAGGTATATTATCTTTCGGTAAAATATTACTATGACATTTGGGACAATGAGATGCTGGGTATACTATCGATTCGTCTCTGGGAATTCTATAGATGCAAACATTAGAAAAACTTCCCACTATGAGACCTAATATGAATATTAGAATGACATTTATATCATAATAC
>DSEL01000089.1 GCA_011056645.1 Candidatus Atribacteria bacterium | reverse complement strand
CTGCTATACCTGGAATTAAATCAAAACCTATAATTGATATACTTGTTGAAGTAAAAGATATTAAAGCAGTTGATCGGTATAATCATAAAATGGAAGAATTAGGGTATAAAGCGATGGGTGAGTACGGGATACCAAAAAGAAGATTCTTTAAAAAGGGAAAAAACAAAAGGACTCATCATATTCATGTATTTCAAGAAGGGGATAAAGAAATTGAAAGACATATCAGTTTTAAAGAATATTTAATTTCTCATCCGGATAAAGGACAGGAATATTCAAAATTAAAAGAAAAATTAGCAAATAAATATATTTACGATGTGGAAAGCTATACCAATGCTAAAGGTGATTTTATCCAAGAAATCGATAGGAAAGTAAAATTATGGAAGGAAAAATTACGAAAATAAAGGGTATTTCTGTTTTTGATAAGAAGCCAATAGAAATTGAAATCAAGGGAGGCTTTATAGAAAATATTGGCTTATTACCCGGGAATGAACAAAATCTACCTTATATCTCTCCGGGATTTTTTGACATTCAGGTAAATGGTTATAAAGGGAGCGATTATAGTTTAGAAGATTTCTCAGAAGAACATCTAAGAAATATTATTTCTAACCTTGCTGCTTCCGGAACCACCCAACATATCCCCACGATTATCTCCTCCCCCCAGGAGAGAATATTGAAAAATTTAACAATCATTTCAAAAGCGATAGATACATCTCCTGATATCAAGGAGGCTATTCCGGGAATACACATTGAAGGGCCTTTTATCTCCTCCGAAGAAGGTCCAAGAGGATGTCATGACCCGAGCTTTATTCGAGAACCCGATTTTGAAGAATTTATAAAGTGGCAGGAAGCATCCGAAGGACGAATTGTGATGGTGACTATTGCCCCAGAGAGGGAAGGTTCTATGGATTTTATTAATAAGGTTATCCGTACAGGTGTTAAAATTGCTATCGGTCATACCGGGGCAACTCCTGAAATAATTAACGAGGCCGTAAAGGCGGGTGCCCAATTTTCCACCCACCTGGGGAACGGCAGTTATCCGATTCTTCCTAAAGTAAACAATTATATCTGGGAACAATTAGCCGCTGATGAATTATTTGCGGGTATTATCTGCGATGGATTTCATTTACCTTCCTCGGCGGTAAAGGTGTTTGCTCGAGCTAAGGGCTTAGAAAGGCTAATATTAACGAGTGATGTCGCTTTTGCCGGAGGACTAAAGCCAGGTATTTATAAATGGGGGAATATGGGAATAGAAGTATTCTCAGATGGTCACCTTGGTCTTGCTGGTAGTGGTATCCTTGCCGGAGCCGGTCATCTTTTAGATTGGGATATTGCTCATTTTATCAGATTTACGGGAAATAATCTAGCAACCACCATCCCTTTATGTACTGTTAACCCGGTCAAAGTTATAGAAATGCCTCACAACTATGGTAAAATGGAAGCGAGAGCACCTGCCAACCTTACCCTATTTCATTATCAAGCTGGTGACGATAGGTTAAGGATTATCCGTACCCTATGCAATGGGAAGATCGTTTGTTAAAAATGCTATAAAAATACAAGGAGGGGTCTTCCGGGAGGTTTTTACAATTTAAAATTTCCTGTAGTTTACGAATTTGTTTGTTTAATGAGACTTCAAGTTTAACTTTAACCATACTTTAGAGTAAAAACTAAAATCTTTTGAGGATTTAACTTTTAAAAAGAGTATTTTAAATTATTTTGCAGAATATATATAACAGTCTAAAATTATTCAGAATAATTTGAAAAATGAAGAGTTAAACAGGATATGTTGAACTCTTACTAAAAAAATTAAGAGGAATCCAATAATTGAAAAGGAGATGATAAAAAATGAATAAAAAGATTCTATGGTTAGGACTAATGATGCTGATTATTATTTTTGTTACCGGCTGCTGTACTTCTATTATTCCCACTACAGGTCTTGCTAAGGTTGAGGAGATAGATATGTTAACCTTAGAGTCATTTCCTGTTCAGATATTTGTAATTGCTAGAGGATACCTTCCCGATCCCTGCACGGAAATTTCCGAAATCCTTCAGAAAAGAGAAGGTGATACTTTTTTTATCACTATTAAAACTTATCGTCCTCCCGGAGCCTGCATACAAGTACTCGCTCCCTTTGAAAAAATCATTCATTTAGAGGTTTATGGATTACCAGCCGGTACTTACACTGTTGATGTTAACGGAGTACAAGATACATTTGATTTAGAGATTGATAATATTCTCTTTATTTGATAAAGGCCGATTAATAAATGATAATGTCTTGCCTTAAATATAATTAGCTGTTAGATTTTAATTATAAAAGAGGTGAAAATTTTTGAAAAAAATATTCTTTGTGATTTTAATTTTTATCATGTTAACTTTCTATTTAGCTCCGATTTCTTTGGCTGATGGTGGTTTTTTTACCCAGTTATATAGAGATATATATGAACCCAATCAGTTAGCAATGATTGTCTTTGATGATATGGTGGAGAAGATCATTTTTCAGATAGATTATGAAGGAAATGCAGGGGATTTTGCTTGGGTTATTCCGGTGCCAGCTTATCCCAAATTATTCTCCGTTGAAGATGATATATTTTATGAATTACATCAGTTAACTCTACCTCCCCCTCCTTCGAGTTTTGGTTGTGGGTGGGGAGGAGGTATCCCGGTTCCTGGTTTAGAAGATGAAGACGGAGTACAAGTTTGGGAAGAAAATCAGGTGGGAATTTATTCCACCACTACCTTATCTGCCACTGATCCAAATAGTTTAGAGAAATGGTTAAATGATAATGGTTATGCTTTTCCAGTAGAAGGCCAAGAGATATTGAATTATTATATACAAAAAAATTGGTTTTTTGTGGCTATGAAAATTCAACACGAAGATACAATAAATAACTCTGAGAACTATTCCGGTGCTATTCAACCCATAGGTATAATGTTCTTTTCCGATGACCTGGTCTATCCTTTAAAAATCAGTACACTAAGCACACCATCATGGGGAACTGAAGTATTGATCTATGTTTTTTCTGAGGAAAGAGTAACTTTTCCTGGAGCAGCGGAAGAATATAGTAAAATGATTACTCCAAATGAATTAAAGGAATATCCCATTTTACAGGGCTTGATAGATGAAGCCTTTGTTCTAACAAAACTGAGAAAAAATTTTAGCGCTGAAGAAATGGTGGAAGATTTAATATTGATTCCCACTCCCGAATATATTGCTTTGGGGAATATAATAGATTTCAATTCCCCGGTAGGACAATTTGTTTTGGTCGTAGGAATTTTTGTTATTTTATTGAAGATAAAAAAGAGGGATTCTTCTTAAAAAAATTAAATTAAGAAATTAAAAAGACAAGTTATTAAAAAGGGCAAGACGTAAAAAATAAAAACAAGAGAAGAGAAGATGGAAAGAGGTAAATTAAATGAACGAAATGTTAAATTTTGGTATGGTTGGGGGCGGAAGCGGCTCTCTAATTGGGGAAGTTCATCGCAAAGCTGCCTCTTTTGACCGCAAAGCAAAATTAGTTTCCGCATGTTTTTCCAGAAGCTATAATAATACTTTGTCTACAGGTGCAAAACTTGATTTAGATCCCAGGCGACTCTATAAAAATTTTAAGGAAATGTCTGATAAGGAGGGAGTAAGGGAGGATAAAATTGATTTTGTTGTCATTGTGACTCCGAATAGTTCACATTTTGAGATAGCCAAAGCTTTTATGGAAAAAGGTATTAATGTAGTGTGTGATAAACCCTTGACTTTAAAAGTTGAGGAAGCTGAGGAATTAGCGGAATTAGCTAAGAAAAAAAATCTGCTTGGTTGTGTGACTTATACTTATTCCGGTTATCCCATGGTAAAACATGCTCGTGAGATTATCACTAAAGGTGAGATCGGAAAGATTCGGATGGTTATGGGAGAATATCTCCAGGAATGGTTAGCTAAATTAGTTGAGAAAGAAGGAAAAAATAGGCAAGCATTATGGAGAACAGATCCCAAATACTCTGGGAAGTCTAATTGTGTAGCAGATATCGGATGCCATATCGAAAACATTATCTCTTATGTAACCGGTTTAGAAATTGATTCCCTTTGTGCTAATTTAGACATTTTTGTAAAGGGAAGGGCGCTTGACGACAATGCAGAAATTTTAATCAAATATCGCAATGGAGCTCGGGGAATCTATTGGTGTTCCCAGGTAGCTATTGGACATAATAATGGTTTAAAGTTTCGTATTTTGGGAGAAAAGGGTTCAGTTGAATGGCAGCAAGAAAAACCTGATTATTTAAAAGTTGCGTTTCATAACCATCCGCTTCAGATTTTATCTCGGGGAAGAGATAGTTTGTATCCTTTAGCTTTGAGAGTCTCTCGGCTTCCAGGAGGGCATCCTGAAGGCGTATATGAAGCTTTTGCCAATATTTATTTAAATTTTTACAATGCCTTACTGGCTAAAAAAGCAGGAAAACCTTACCAGAGTGAGAAAGAATTGGATTTCCCTACTTTTGAAGATGGTGCAAGAGGAGTCAAATTTATTAATAATTGTGTAAAAAGTTCACAAGGAGGAGCATGTTGGATATCGGGAAGTTGATTTTACCTTTAAAATAAGGTTTTTGTTCTTTTATGTGAGATAATTTATAATAAGATTAATTTTTTGGTGAATAAATAATTTGCTTTGATAGTTTTATTTGTTTAAAATGATAAAAAGCTTTTTTTAAATTATTGGGAGGAGTGGAAAGTAGACATAATGGATAGAGCAAAAGTTTATTTTACAGATTTAAGGGCAAAATCGGGGAAGAACTTATTAGATAAATTAAAAAAATTAGTTTTAGAAGCTGGGATTAAAGAGATTGATTTTAGGGATAAGTTTACCGCTCTAAAAATTCATTTTGGAGAACCGGGAAATCTATCCTATATTCGGCCTAACTATGTGGCTTGTATAGTAAAATTGATTAAAGATTTCGAGGGAAAACCATTTTTAACCGATGCTAACACTCTTTATTACGGAAAAAGAGCTAATGCCATAGACCATTTAATTACGGCGATGGAAAATGGATTTAATCGGATTGGAGTAGGATGTGATGTGATAATTGCCGATGGTTTAAAAGGGACTGAATATCGTCAGATCTCTATTGACCAAAAACATTTTCAAGCTCCCAAGATTGCTTCAGCTATTGCTGATGCCGATATTATTATTTCTCTAACTCATTTTAAGGGTCATGAAATGACCGGGTTCGGAGGGACTTTGAAGAATTTAGGGATGGGCAGTGGTTCACGAGCTGGCAAGATGGAGATGCATTCTAATTCTAAACCCAAGATCATTCTCAAAAATTGTGTCGGCTGTGGCCAATGTATTAAAAACTGCTCCCAGGAAGCTATTCATTTTAATGAAAATAAAAAAGCGGAAATTGATTATCAGAAATGTATCGGCTGTGGTCAGTGTGTAGCGGTGTGTCAATATAGGGGGGCTGTTGCAGGTTCCGATGATTCGACCGGTATGGTTCAAGAAAAGATTGTAGAATATACCTATGCTGTTTTACAAGGTAAACCTCATTTTCATATCAGTTTTATCATGAATGTCTCCCCTTATTGTGATTGTTGGGGCTATAATGATATGGCTATCGTCCCGGATATCGGGATGGCTGCCTCTTTTGACCCTGTAGCCCTGGACAGAGCTTGTGTCGATTTAGTAAATAGAGCTCCTATGATTAAAGGTAGTATTCTGGAAGAGAAGCATTTTCATTATGGAGAAGATAAGTTCGGACATATCCACATTGATACCGATTGGAAAATAGGGTTGAATTATGCGGAAAAAATAGGTATTGGTACACAGGACTACAACTTGATTGTAGTTAAATAAAATAGGATGGGAAAAATAAATAGTCTTTAGATAGGTCAAAAACCCTTCAAACGACGACTTTCCCCTATCAGGGAATATGGATAGACAAGAGATAATTAAAAAAACAGAATTATTTGTAAAAAAAACCTTAAGTAAAGATGGAACTGGTCATGATTGGTGGCATATTCATCGAGTAAGGAATTTAGCTAAACGAATTGCTCGAGAAGAAGGAGGAGATATATTTTTAGTAGAATTGGCAGCTCTTCTACACGATATAGGTGATTATAAGTTCTTTAAAGGAGACGAAGAAGCTGGGGCAAAGAAGGTCGGGGAGTGGCTTTCTTCTCTTAAAGTTTCTCCCTCGATTATCAATAAGATTGTAGAAATTACCTCTCGGATATCTTTTATGCATACTCTACCGATCACAGGAGAAAGAGGTGATAACAAGGATTTTCCTTCTTTGGCAATCTCTAAGGAATTAATGGCGGTGACTGATGCTGATCGTTTAGATGCTATGGGGGCAATAGGTATTGCCCGGGCTTTTACCTATGGAGGATCTTTTAATCGGATAATCTACGACCCCACCATTAAACCAATTAAATCTATCAGTAAGGAGCAGTATAAAATTAGCGAGGCACCATCCATTAACCATTTCTACGAAAAATTACTGAAACTTAAAGAAATGATGTATACCAAATATGGCCGTAGAATAGCCAAAAGGAGACACCGTTTTCTAAATCTTTATTTAAAGCAATTTTTTAAAGAGTGGGGAGGAAAAGTGTAAGAAAAAATTTCACTTCCTTTTTCTACATTTTATTAGTCCTGAATAGGAGGTAAAAATGTATAAAGTTTTTAACGGAACACAAATAATTCTTGTAAGACACGGAGAATGCGAAGGAAATATTAAGGGAATATTTAGAGGGAGAACAGACTTTCCTTTAAATGATAGGGGACTTGTTCAAGCAAAGGATTTAGCACAGGAATTGAAAAGCTTTCCTCTTAAATGTATTTATACCAGCCCTCTCTCCCGAGCAAGGCAAACCGCCGAAGAAATAGGTAAGCAATGTGAAATCAAGGTAAAGATAGAAGAAGGATTTAATAATATTGAACTGGGGAGCTGGGAAGGACGTTTTAAAAAGGATATAGCCCAGGAATACCCGAAGGAATGGGAGCTTTGGAAAAAGAATCCAGAAAAACTTCAAGTACAGAATATGGAGACCCTCTATGAAGTACAAAAAAGGACAAAGATTTGCCTAGATAGGTTAGCTTCTAAACATAAGGATGAAACTTTCGTAGTGGTGAGTCATCGAGCAATACTGAAACCACTTATTGCTGCCTGCTTGAATATTACCTCACCATATTTTTGGAAGATTCATCTGGATACGGCTTCTTACAGTCTTCTTTCTTACAAAGAAAATAGAGGATATTGTTTGATGCAATTGAATCAGACTAAACATTTAAAAGAATATATTAGTGAGTGGGTATAAAAAATGAAAATTAATCAAAAAAAACAAATATCAAAAAAAGATAAAGCCTTTATCGGGTATTTAGAGGGAAGTATTTCAATCATCGTAAATACCATCCTTTTTGGTTTAAAATACTGGGTAGGAATTACGACTTATTCTATAGCCATCATTGCTGACGCTTGGCATACCTTGTCTGATTCACTTACTTCACTGGTAGTGATTATAGGATTTAAAGTTTCATCTAAACCTGCCGATAAAAAACACCCCTACGGTCACGGCCAGGCGGAGATAATTAGTTCGGTTATCATTGGTACCTTATTGGCTGTGGTAGGTTGTAATTTTTTAAACGCCTCTATTCAAAAGTTTATCAATCATCAATCTGCTTCTTACGGAACTTTCGCTATAGTAGTTTTTGTAATTTCTGTTATTGTAAAAGAAGGATTAGCACAGTTTTCTATACGTGCTGGAAAGAAAATAAATTCTCAATCACTTGTTGCAGATGGTTGGCATCATAGAAGTGACGCTCTTGTATCTCTTATGGTAGTGGCTGGGATTTTTATTGGGGAATATTTTTGGTGGGTGGATAGCATTATGGGCATCGTAGTATCTTTGGTCATCTTCTATACTACTTATATCATTTTAAAAGAATCAATCAGTACCTTGATTGGTGAAGAGCCATCGGAGGATTTTGAAATAGAGATCAGGAAAGTTATTGCCAATAACGTTTCTAATGATGTTAAATTACATCACCTTCATTTGCATAAATATGGTGATAATAGAGAATTAACTTTTCATATTCGATTACCTGCAGAGATGAGATTAGAAGAAGCGCACAGAATTTCAGAAAAATTAGAAAAGGAGATAAAGAGAGAAAAGAACATTGAGACTACCATCCACATTGAACCAATTATATCAAGAGGCAGTAAAAAATAGTTAACCTGAATCTATGTTCAAGGTATCAAAAAAAGGGAAATAATCATTTATTAAAAAATATTCAAATAGTCATTTTTTGATCCAAAGAAAGAAGCGGTTTATAAGAAAAACTTATATTAAGAAAAGTAAAAAGGAAAAGAGTTTGAAGTTAAAGAATAGAAATATTATTTTTGTAGTAGCCTTTTTAATATTAACATCCCTATCAATTTGTAGTGCTGGTGCAGAGTCAAGCATAAGGGAGGAGATTAACCAATTCCAGGGATTTTCGGGAGTTTTAATAAAAGATTTAACCACCCAAGAAGTATTATTTTCTTATAATGAAAATAAATTTTTCACTCCCGCATCTCTTACTAAAATATTTACCTTGCTGGCGGCTCTGGAAACACTCGGTAAAGACTATACTTATTCCACTTCTTTCTGTTTCTCCAGTACTACTCCCGGAGAGATAAACGGGAATCTGTATGTGGTAGGTAGTGGAGATCCCACTCAATCTCCGGAAGTCATTAGAAAGATAGCAGATACCTTGGTGCAAAAATATAATCTCAGATATATCTCGGGGGGTATTGTATTGGATAACTCAAAATTTTTACCTGAAGACTTTTTAGGAAGAGGGTGGATGTGGGATGATAAAAATCCCTTAATTGGAGCATTAACTGTAATGGGTTATGAAGTCAGGGAAAAACAAAATTCTTATCTTAATAAAATGCCTCTTCACTGGGGGGATATTTTTTATCAAGAGTTATTAAAAAAGGGAGTAAAGATAAATGAGAGTGTTCAGGTTGGGGAAATCCAAGAGAGACTGAAGGTGAAGTATGTTTATTATTCTGATACCCTGGATAAAATACTAGCTCGTATGATGAAAAAGAGTGATAATCAGAGTGCTGAAAATATTTTTCGTACATTGAGTCAGAAGAATAATCCTGAAGAGGCGTATAGTATTAGTCAGGCTATTACCTCTTTAGAAGAAACCATAGATATAGTTCTGGGTTTAAAATGGGGAAAAGATTATATTCTTGTGGACGGGTGTGGGCTCTCTGAATATAATCTTATGACTCCTGCTAGTTTAATAGAAGCAATTTCCTACCTTTATCAAAAGTACGATTTTGGGATATTGGATTATTTTGCCAATACCGAAGAAAGCGGTACTCTAAGAAAACGTTTACCTTTTCAGATATGGGGTAAAACTGGCACCTTATCCTCGGCTTCAGCAATGGCTGGGTTATTACAAACTAAGAACAAGAGATGGCTAATCTTTTGCCTTATGGAAAATAACTTTATCTTTAATAAAGATAAAAATGATCCTAAAATTTTTGAAAACAGAGTAATGGAATACCTCTATGAAAATTGGTAGCACTAAAAATATTTTTCATAATTTACCTCTTAAAAAGAGGATTTTACAGTAATATGGAATAGTCATATAATAAGGGAGGATCATCAAGATCTATCAATTAATAATGAAGGAAGTGTAATTTTAAAAAATGAAAGATGAGGATAAGGAAAAATCACAACTTATAAAAGAATTACAAGAAATACGCGAAAAAGTAACTAACTTAGAAGAGATAAAATTAAAGTATAACCGGGTGAATAGGAAACTTGAGCAAGCTGATAAAAAATTAAAAAAAATGATAGAAACTGCTGCTAATATCATTAATAAGGTAGTTGAAATAAGAGATCCCTACTCCATTGGTCATCAACAGAGAGTCTCACAGCTTGCTACTACTATAGCCCAAGAGATGGAACTTCCCAAAAGTAAGATTGAGGGAGTCAAAATTGCTTCATTGGTTCATGATATTGGAAAGCTTAATGTGCCCATCGAAATCATTAGTAAACCCCACAAGTTAATTGATGTAGAATTTAATTTAATTAAAAATTATCCCAAGGTTGGTTATGATATTTTTAAAAAAGTAGACTTTCCTTGGGATGTTGCTCAAATTGTCTTCCAACATCAGGAAAAAATAGATGGGTCAGGTTATCCGAGAGGATTAAAAGGTGATGAAATTTGCATAGAGGCAAAGATAGTAGGAGTAGCGAATGTGATTGAAGCCATGTCTTCTTATAAATCTTATCGACACGCACTTAGCATCGATGAAGCTTTGCATGAAATTGATATGAATAAGAATATTCTTTTTGATGCTGAAGTGGTAGATGCTTGTATCAAACTCTTTAAAGAGAAAGGTTTTAAATTTGAGTCTTAACAGCAAAACGAGTTGTATCAAACGATTTACCATATCGTACTGAATTACCAAGAATTAATAAAATGATGGATAAGAGTGGGTAAAATGAAAACTGCAATAATATTTTTTTTAATAATTATTTCAACTATCAGCTTATTGGGTGCAGAGATTGCTTTGGCGACTAATAATGAGTTAACGGAATTTGAAATCCAACAGTTAAAGATATTAAAACTTTCTAAAGTGGTGGAAGGACAAACTTCAAATATTCAATTGAAAGAAGATATGGAAAATTTTAAGATAGGATGGGAATTATACCAACAAAATGATTATCAACGAGCAATTTCCGAATTGTTAAAGATAACATATTCCACCCTGAATTTACCCCTTTATATCAAATCCCAATTTATATTGGGGAATTGTTATAGAAAGATTCAAGATTGGGATAGCGGGATAGAAGTTTTCAAAAATTTAGCAAGAGATGATCCTATTTTGACAGATTATTCTCTCTTCTTTTTGGCTGAAACCCATAGCCTTAAGGGTGAAAATCGCGAATCAATAGCTATTTATAAAGAGATAATAGAGAAGTTCCCTCATAGTTTAAATATTTCTGAAGTTAACTACCAGATAGCCCAGAATTTCCACGAATTAAAGGATGTAACTTCTGCAGTAATTTATTATAAAAATATCTTAAAAGATTCACCAGATAAAGAGCTTAAAGCAATAGTTTTACTTGAACTTTCTGAGATATACTGGCAAGAAAAAAAATATATTGATTCTTTAAACTGTTTATATGAGATTTTAGATGAAGGTTATAGGCTTAAAAGAAATTCAGAACCGGAAGAATTATTGATTAGATATTTTAATATAATTAAAGAAGATTTAAAAGATATACAAGTTCCTTACCATATAATGGTAAAATGCGCCGATATTTTATTTAAATACCGGAGGTATAGTTTAGCAGGGGATTTATATAGCGAAATTATTGAAACCTTTCCCCAGGCTTCCGATATTGTAGAAGTTTATTATAATAGGGCAAGGTCTCTATATTATAAAAAGGAATATAAAGAAGCCTTTAATCAGTGTGAGGAGATTATCGCAAAATTTCCTCCCAGCGAAATTATTATTAAAGCAAATTATCTTGGGGGTAATTCTCTACGTGCTTTAGGTGAGTTTTATTTAGCAATGAATAAATATGAAAAAATTATAGAACAATATCCCGAAACCTATTATGCCCGGGAATCTTATCTCCGTATGGCAGAATCTTATTCCCAATTAGGAGAATCAGAGAAAGAAATTTCTTTACGCAGAAAATTAATAGAACACTATCCTAGTAGTGACCAGGCAATGACTACATGGTGGGATTTAGGACGGTATTATACCAAGAACAATAAAGAACCAGAAGCATTAGAAGCGTATCGGGCATTGTCGGAGAAATTTTCCAAGAGTAGATTGGGAGATGATGCTCTTTACTGGAGAGGAAAAACCTTACAAAAAATGGGATTAAAAGATGAGGTAAACTCTATTTATGAGAAACTTCTTCATGATTACCCCTTAAGTTATTATGCAGAGAGGATTTTCGAACAGAGAGAAGAAGCTAACACTCCTTTACTTTTACCCCTTGTTTCTAATTCTCAAGAAAAGGGATTTACCAGTTTAGAAGATTTTTTAAGCAAGTATGATAAAATAAATGAAAAAGGACAGCTATTTTATCTTAAAGCAGAATTATTGGGGGATATTGGTTTTTATCAAGAAGCATTAATTGAATTAAACGGAGCATTAAATCTTAATCCTGGAAATATCTTTTTATTATTCAGATTAAGTGATTTTTATCAGAAGAATACGGATTATTATGATTCTTTAAGTTATTCGGAGATAATCTTTAATTATCTTAAGGATAATTACCCTTTAGAAGAATTACCTCTTGAATTATGGGAACACCTTTACCCGGCATATTTTGAAGATGTGGTTAGAGAAAATGCTTTAAAATATAAAATAGATCCCTTACTCGCCTTAGCTATGATAAGAGAGGAAAGTCGTTTTAATACTTGGAATGAATCTGTAGCGGGAGCTCGAGGTTTGATGCAGATAATCTTTTCTACCGGAGAATGGATCGCTCAAAAGTTAAATTTTAAAGATTTTAATGACGAAATGCTCTTTTCTTCTGAAGTGAATATAAATTTGGGTTGTTGGTATATCGGTTATTTAAAAGAAAGATTTTTAAATGATCCTATTTTGATTATTTCGGGATATAATGCTGGCCCGGGTACAACCAGTAAATGGTTAGAGCAATATGACAGGTCTGACCTGGATAGTTTTGTAGAAAATATTCCTTACTCTGAGACCAGAGAACATATAAAAAAAGTAATGAAATCTTACCAGATATACCGGAGACTGGAGCAGATTTCCAATGGAAAGTAAATGGAATGTTTCTAACTCAATCAAAAAAGGAGGTAGAAGTTCGATATAACGAACTTAAGAAAAAATGACACGTCAAGTAAAAGCTCAACTCTTTTGCCTTCACTGCAACAAGGAAACCAATCATACCATTACTTATAAAGGTGAATATTTAGAAGATATTAAGTGTATTATTTGCGGAAATGAAATCAGAATTAACCGAGAAAAATTATTAGAAACTTACACTACTGATTTTATAGAAAGGGTGCTAACTAAACCTCAACGAATAACTGAAGAGGTAAAAAAAGATCTATCTCATTTTCTAAAGTCTATACCCATCAGAATTTTAACTAAACCTTATCGCGTTGCCCGGGAGATAGGAGATATATTGCATAAAGAAAAGGGGAAAAATGGAAGGTGAAAAAATTAATTGGTCAATTTGCCAATCTATCAATTATTTTAGTTGATAGTAATATTTATTTTGCCCGAAGAAAATCAGAAATTGATATAAACATAGAGTAATACAGTGTACTATACTGATAACAGAAAACAAAATAGAGAAAAAATTGACAAATTTAACAAAAAACAATAATATTATAGTAAGAAATTGCACAAATTAAGGCGGTTTTACCAAGTGGAAGAGTATTGTGCTGCAAAATAAGTAGCGAAATATCTGCAAACAAATGCTCTTATTCAAGTATAAACGAGCAAGAAACCATAAAATTCCAAATTTTGAAATTGGAAGAATCTGGTGTTTTGCGAAATGGTTTATTTTTTTCTTCATTCTATTTATTAATTTCTTGAACACAGGAGGGCAGAGGATGTATGTAGCTCAAAAACATAATTCTAACCAGAAAAATTCCGTTATTTTTTTCATTCTGCTTTTATTTTTTATCTTCTCTATTTCTTTTTACTCTTTTGCTGATAATAATGATGAATTTATTGCCTATAAAATTACTAAGGGTGATACTCTATGGAGCATTACCCAACAATACAAAACATCCTTGGAACCGATCTTATCTATTAATAATATTGAGGATAAAGATAGTTTATCCATCGGTCAAATCATTAAGATTCCTCGAAACAATCTCCCGGTCGATGATTATACTACATATATCGCAAAAAAAGGAGATAATTTATGGTCAATCGCCCGAAAATATAAACTTTCGGTGGATTCAATCCTTGCTACCAATAATCTGGCCAATTCAGAATTTATTTCTATAGGAGAGATAATTAAAATACCTTCTCATGAAGATGCTGTTACTGAAACAGATATAGTTGAACATAAAGTTATTGATGAAAAGAATACTATCCCAAATAATAATATCAGTCAACCCGAAAATTCAGAATCGATTGTTTATGAAGTTAAAGCGGGTGACAGTCTCTGGAACATCGCCCGGAAATATGGAGTTTCGGTTGAATTGATTACTGATGTAAATAATCTCAAAGATAAAGATCTCTTATCACTTGGCCAAAAATTAGAGATTCCCGGAGTAGGAGGAGGAATCTCTGATTTCGACCAGAAACAGGAACCAACCGTTATTACTTATACGATAGCAAAAGGGGACACCTTATGGAGCATTTCCCAGAGATATGATGTCAATATGAATACCATTATCTCTACTAATAATTTAAAAGAAATATCACAACTATCTATAGGTCAAAAATTAAAACTACCAATAACTAATATGAATATCGCCAGATTAGAAGAACATACCCAGGACACTGAAGCAGAGGAAATAATTTATTATGTGAAAAAAGGAGAAAGTCTCTGGAGTATTTCACATGAATATAACGTAAAGTTAGAAGCCATTATATCTGCCAATAGTATTAACGATGCTTCTAAAATTTCTGTAGGACAACAATTAAGAATTCCTAATATACCAGGTGTAAAGCTTAGTACGCGGAATTTTATCTGGCCGGTAAGAGGAAGAATTACGTCTCCCTATGGAATGAGAGTTTTAAAGGGAAGGAAGGATTTTCATGCAGGTATTGATATTAGTGGTCCTACCGGAAATAATATAGTAGCTGCCGAGAATGGTAGGGTAAGTTATGCAGGTTATATGAGAGGATATGGAAATGTAATTATTTTAAGTCATGATGGAGGATATTCTACTGTATATGGTCATAACTCGATTAATTTTGTGAAGACAGGTCAGAGCATCAAAAAAGGTGTTGTCATTGCTAAGGTGGGAAGTACGGGAAATGCGACAGGGTCTCACCTACATTTTGAAGTAAGATTAAACGGTAAACCCATTAATCCTCTTTCGTATTTAAATTAATACCTTACTTTTTTGTTACTAATATAATTGCAATTAAAATTGAAATTTGTAACAATGATATGATAGGGAGAAGAAAGAAAGGAGGGAAATTATTTAAAAAATTAGTTGATTGCTGTAATTAAAAAAGTATTATAAAGGAGAATAAATATGAAAATTAAATTGTTTATGGTTCTATTATTAGCAATAGGATTAGTAGTTTGTGTAGTTGGAACCACTTCTGCATCAGGTACCCTGGTATTTGGCAGTAGTGGTGATGCTTCCAGATTAGATCCCGGTGATGTAACCGATGGAGAATCTATCCAGAGAATGGATAACATTTTTGAGGGATTGGTGGAGTATGAGGCAGGTTCAGTGTTAATAAAACCATGTTTAGCTACTTCCTGGGAAGCATCTGAAGATGGAACAGAGATTGTTTTCCACTTAAGAGAAGGGGTTAAATTCCATGATGGTACAGACTTTAATGCTGATGCAGTAGTCTTTTCTTTTGCCCGCCAGTACGATACTACCCATCCTTATAATCAATATGGTGAGTGGGCTTATTGGGGGTATATGTTCGGTGATGTAGATAGGATGGAGAAGATAGATGACTATACTGTAAAGTTAATCTTAAAAAGACCGAATGCCTCTATTATGACCAGTCTCGCTATGTTCACGGTTAATATTGTAAGCCCAACCAATGCCGAAAAATATAAGGAAGATGCCTTTAAAAATCCCTGCGGAACCGGTCCTTTTAAATTTGTCGAATGGGTAAAGGACGACCATATTACCCTGGAAGCAAACGAAAATTATTGGCGGGAAAGAGCCAAGCTGGATAAATTAATCTTCAAAGTTATTCCTGATCCTTCAGCCAGGCTTATGGCTTTGGAAGTGGGAGAAGTTCAAGGAATAGAATATCCCAACCCAGCTGACTTTGAGAGGATAAAAACCAATAAAGATTTAGTATTAATGAGCGCACCGGGAATGAATATTGGTTATATGGCTATGAATACCGGATATGGATATATCGATGAAAATAAAAATGGTGTTCGTGATCTTGATTCAGAGCCTTTAGTTAAAACTCCGGGATATTTTGAACCTCTTACCAATAAAAAAGTAAGACAGGCAATTAATATGGCTATTGATAAACAATCGATAGTGGACAATATTTACATGGGGACAGCCATTAAAGCTACCAATGGAATGCCTCCCTTTATGCTGGGTTATAACGATGCAATAGAAGATTATCCTTATGATCCTGCGAGAGCTAAACAATTGTTAGCCGAAGCCGGCTACCCGGATGGTTTTGAGGTTACTTTGTATGTCATGCCAGTATCCCGACCCTATATGTTCGATCCTCCTAAGATTGGTGAAGCAATTCAAAGTTATTTGGCTGCAGTGGGCATTACTGTAAAATTCTATCAGGTTGATTGGGGAACTTATCTCCAGGAGACTGAAGCTGGGAATCACCAGATGTGTTTATTGGGATGGACTGGTGATAACGGAGACCCGGATAATTTTATGAACGTATTATACGGAGCCAATACTTGTTCTATTGGCGCAGCTGGAAATTATGCCTTCTATACGAATAATACTAACCAGGAATTGCTTTCTGCAGCTTTAGCTACCTATGATGCGGAGAAGAGGGCAGCCTACTATAAGAAAGCTCAAGAAATGATTCATGAAGATGCCGGTTGGGTGTATCTGGCTCATTCAACTCAGAATGTAGTCTTTAGAACAAATATAAAAGGTTATGTTCTTAATCCAACTTCCAGAAAATTCTTCTACCCGGTTTGGATAGAATAGACAAAACTCTCTTAGTTTGCATTTTCCTAAATGGGAAGGGGTGACTGAGTTACCCCTTCCCCAAATGAAATGAAAATGTGCCTACAAGGGCACTTTTTTTATCTTATTGCATTTTAATAGTTAAAAAGTATAATAGTATAAGCATAATGAAAAAAAGATAGGAATGAGTATATGAAGTGGTATATTACCAAAAGATTATTCATGTTGATTCCGGTATTATTAGGCGTATCTATTCTCGCCTTTACTTTAATTCGCTTAGCTCCTGGTGACCCGGCAGTTACGATAGCCGGAGAACATGCGTCTCCTCAGATGATTAATGCCATCAGAGAAAAATATGGATTAGACAAGCCTCTAACGATTCAATATTGGATCTGGCTAAAACAGGTTTTACATGGAGATTTGGGACGTTCTATCGTGTCTAATGAATTCGTAGCCAAAGAAATATTGGAAAGATTTCCTAATACTATCGAACTGACAATGTTATCCATGTTTTTTGCTGTCATTGTAGGTTGTATTGCCGGAATTATCTCTGCTTCGAGGCAGTATTCGATTTTTGATTACGGTTTTATGGGGCTTGCCCTTTTTGGCGTATCAATGCCCGTTTTCTGGTTAGGAATTATGTTAATGATGATTTTTGGTGTTTGGCTGAGATGGTTTCCTATCAGTGGGCGCATAAGTATGATGATTTCTTTCCAAAGAATTACCGGCTTTTATCTGCTGGATAGCCTCATTACCGGTAATTTCGCAGCTTTCACAAGTTCCCTTCGTTATTTAATTTTACCTTCCATTGCTCTATCTACTATCCCAATGGCTACCATTGCCCGGGTAACCAGATCGAGCATGTTAGAAATATTAAGACAGGATTTTATAAGAACTGAAAGAGCAAAAGGATTATCAGAGAGAATGGTCATCTATAAACATGCGGTAAGAAATGCTATGATTCCGGTAATTACCGTAATTGGATTGAATTTTGGTTTACTACTTGCCGGAGCTATCTTGACAGAAACAGTCTTTTCCTGGCCGGGAATAGGCAGATATGTGATAAACGGAGTAACTATGAGAGATTATCCTGTAGTTCAGGGATGTGTATTATTTTTTGCTTCCATGTTTGTCATTGTGAATCTGATAACTGATATTGTTTATGTTTATATCGACCCAAGAATTCATTACGGATAGGTAAAAAAATGAAAAGAACAAGAGAGACCAAAACCCATGAATTAGTAAGAAGGCTTAAATATAATAAATCAGCGGTCTTTGGCTTAGCAATTGTTGTCATACTGATTTTATGTGCCTTATTAGCTAATTATATTGCTCCCAATAACCCTACTCCTTCTCCTCCGGAACTTTTCAAGGCCTTAAAACCGGGATTCTGGAGCGAAGATGCAGTGGAAGGTATGCCCTTGGGGGCTGATGCCCTGGGAAGATGTATCTTAAGTCGAATTCTTTATGGAGCAAGAGTCAGTTTAACTGCTGGTTTTGTAGCAGTGGGTATTGCTATGATTTTAGGAATCACTTTTGGAACTTTGTCTGGTTATTATGGCGGTTGGGTGGATGCACTTATTATGAGAATAGTTGATATTATGTTTGCCTTTCCAGCATTGTTACTGGCTATTGTCATTGTAACCGTTCTGGGTCAGGGATTGGATAAAGCCATGATAGCAATAGGCATAGTTTATACCCCCCAGATGGCCAGGATTATCAGAAGTTCGGTACTCTACATTAAAGAGATGGAATATATTGAAGTCCAAAAAGCAATCGGGTCGAGCGATGCAAGAATTATTTTTCGCCATGTTCTACCCAATAGTATGGCACCGGTCATTGTATACGGCACCTTGATGTTAGCCTCTGCCATTTTAGACTGTGCAGCGCTTGGTTTTTTAGGGTTAGGAGCTCAACCTCCCACTCCGGAATGGGGTGCCATGCTCTCTAAAAGCTATTCCTATATTGTAAGTGGCGCATGGTGGGCAGCAACATTTCCCGGACTAGCGATATTATTTTCGGTTATAGGTCTCAACCTATTAGGAGACGGCTTAAGAGATATTTTAGACCCCCGGCTTAAAACTTAATGCTGGAACAGGGGATGGTTCTCTGTTCCATTAGGATAAAGAGAGACAAGGTATGAAAACATTACTGGACATAAAAAATTTAAAAACTCATTTTTTTACCCATGAGGGAATAGTAAAGGCTGTAGATGGCGTCAGTTTTAAAATTAATCAAGGGGAAACTTTAGGACTTGTAGGAGAATCCGGAAGTGGCAAGAGTGTTACTGCCTTGTCGATTATGAGATTGATTCCTCATCCTCCGGGAAGGATTGTAGGTGGAGAAATACACTTTGAGGGCAGAGACCTCTTGAAATTAGAGGATAAAGAAATTAGAAAAATAAGGGGGAAGAAAATATCGATGATCTTCCAAGAGCCCATGACTTCATTGGACCCGGTATTTACCATTGGATATGAAATTGGAGAAGTCATTCAATTACATCAGGGGTTAAATAAAAAAGAGGCCAGAAAAAAAGCCATAGAGATATTAAAAATTGTAGGAATACCGGATGTAGAGAAGAGAATAGATAATTACCCTCATGAGTTATCCGGGGGGATGAGACAGAGAGTGATGATTGCCATGGCTCTATCATGTAATCCCACTTTGCTTATTGCTGATGAACCGACTACTGCCCTTGATGTTACCATTCAAGCTCAGATTTTAAGATTAATTAATGAATTAAAAGGCGAATTTGGAGCATCGGTGATGTTAATAACACATGATCTGGGAGTCATTGCGGAAATGTGTGATAATGTAGCAGTAATGTATGCCGGGTATATTGTAGAATATACAGATATATATACACTTTTTAACAACCCGCTTCATCCTTACACCAAAGGCTTAAGCAAATCAATACCCCGAATGAATATTGATGTAGAACATCTCAATGCTATTCCGGGCATAGTTCCTAATCTCCTTGATTTGCCTACCGGATGTCCATTTCACCCCAGATGTGATTTCAGTTTTAAAAGATGTGTTGAAGAGATGCCAGAACTGATAGAGATAGAAAATTCTCATCTAGTAAAATGTCATTTAATCAAGGGGAAGATAAGGAGCAAATAAGTAGAATGGAAAAATCGGTAGAAGTTAAACATCTAAAAAAATGGTTCTGGATAGGTAAATCACCTTTAGGTAAGAAAAAGGCAGTTAGGGCGGTAGATGATGTAAGTTTTTATGTGGGGAAGAAAGAAGTTCTTGGCCTGGTGGGAGAATCAGGATGCGGAAAAACGACCTGTGGGAAAACCATACTGAGAATATTAGACCCAACAGAAGGCAAGATCTATTTTAATGGTCAGGAAATAACTCATTTAAGAAAAAAAGAGATGATCATGATTAGAAGGAAGATGATGATTATCTATCAGGACCCCTTTGGTTCCCTCGATCCCAGAATGACTATAGGAGCAACTATTAATGAACCAATGGAAGTACATAAGATTGGTTCTAAAAAAGAACGAGAAGAGAGGGTCATTGAGATTATGGAAAAGGTTGGTCTTCTTCCAGACCAGGTAAACAGATACCCTCATGAATTTAGCGGCGGCCAAAGGCAGAGAATAGGAATTGCCAGAGCTTTAGCAACTGGTCCGGAATTTATAGTTGCTGATGAATGCGTTTCTGATTTGGATGTTTCCATTCAAGCTCAAATTATTAATTTATTACAGGATTTACAGAAAGAATTTGGATTGACCATTTTATTTGTAGCTCATGATTTAAGTGTAATAAAACACATCTGTGATAGAGTGGCAGTCATGTATTTAGGTAAGATAGTAGAAACTGCCCCAAAAAGAGAATTATTTAATAACCCTAAGCACCCCTATACCCAGGCTTTGCTTTCCGCCATACCCATCCCCGATCCTAAATTTAGAAAAAAAGGTCAAATTTTAATGGGTGATGTTCCCAGCCCGGTAAATCCTCCTTCAGGATGCCGATTCCATACCAGATGCTCTTATGTAAAAACTATATGTAGGGAAGAAGAGCCGGCACTAAAATGTTTTGAAAATAATCATTATATAGCCTGCCATCTATTTTCTTAAATAATTAGAAAAAATTAATACTTATATTTCTATCAATAATTTCCATTGATTTATTTTACCTAAATAATCAGATATGATTATTTTTCCTTTCCAATTATTCCTTGATAATAGAGCTATCCTTATTTCTTAATCTGCTCTTTCTCAGTATGACAGGTAGTATAACCTGTTTTAATTTAATTCTCGGTTTTTTATTCTCTTTAGGGGATTTGATTCAAGAATGAGATGCAGCTCCGGAAATATAGAAGGATATTTATAAAAAATAGAGAATTATGTTATAATATAAACATCCTTAGAATTCAGAATAAAGATTAAAAGGAGGGTTCTAAAATGAGAGAAAGATATCTAAAAAAGTATTTGATAGTAGGGTTAATTATTTATGGATTATTAATAACCGTAAGCCTTAGTTTGGCAGCGGGTCAGGGAGAAGTTGTCTGGGATACTCTTTCACAGGAGGCATCCGATTACCTAAAAATGGCGATAAATAAGATGGAAGATGCAATTAAGACCTATCAAGGAATTAATTACCCTAATAAAGAGTTGTGGGCTGAAGCGATTGATTATGGTGAGAAAGCTATTGAAGCTGATCCTAAATTTATAGAGGCTCATTATCGCCTTGCTCAAATTTATCAATATACTAATTGGTATTACCGGGAAGCAAGAGAGTGGGAGAGATATATTGAACTTATTCAAAGAAAGGAAGTAATTTCTCAGGAAGCTAAAATGAGATTAGCTTTTGCATATTATCGGTTAGGATATGCGGATTATCAAAGGGAAGATTATGGCGGTTGCATCCTATATTTGCAAAGCGCAATTGAGATTGACCCAGAAATGACCGAAGCACACTACTGGTTAGGTCGTGTATTCTATGAAATTGGTAAATTGAATGATTCTCTTTCTTCCTGGCAAAAAGTATTGGAGATCGATCGTAATTATCCTAAGGCTCAATATTTTTGTGCTAAAGTAGAAAATTCTATAAGATTCGGAAAAGAAGCCTATTCTCATTATGAAGCAGGATATAACCTTTATGAGAAAGGATTATTTGAAGAAGCAACTTATGAATACCGTCAGGCAGTCCGGTTCAACCCTAATTTTTCTTTAGCTTATTATTGGTTGGGAAGAATTTATTATGAACGGGGTAATTATACGGAAGCGATGAATAATTGGAAAGAAGTTTTGCGCTTAGAACCGGAAAATACAAAAGCAGAATATTGGTTAAAACAAGCAGAAAAACAACTGGAATAACCTATAGTGACTAATTGATAGTCTTTTGAAGAGTAGATAAGCCTATTTTTCTAAAAACGAGGGGTAAATGAATTTGCCACCCCTATAAAAGAATAGTATAATTTTGAATTAGGGAGAAAACAAAATGAGGATTGCTTTTTTTACCAATTGTTATAAGCCACTGGTTAACGGAGTTGTCACCAGCGTATCTTCATTAAAAGAGTCGTACGAAAGAAAAGGGCATGAGGTTTATATCTTCGCTCCCAAGGTGGAAGGCTATATTGAGCAAGAGAAGAATGTATTTAGATACAGGTCGGTGAATTTAATTAGCAAAGTAAATTATCCTCTCCCCATACCATTATCCTTTAAAGTGAAAAAAGTTATCACCGAATTTAATCCTGAAATCGTCCATATACATCATCCCTTTTTACTTAGCTCTGCAGCCATAATGTATGGCAAAAAATTAGGTATTCCCAAAATCTTGACTATTCACACTCAATATGAACAATATGCTTATTATATTTACCCCATACCAGAAAGACTGACTCAAGAAGCAATCAAGATGATAATTTCGAATTTAGCATATAAAACTGATTGTATTACTACGCCTTCTGCCTCAATGAAGGAATTAATAGAAGGTTATGGAATTAAAAACAGAATTGAGGTTATTCCCAACGCAATCCATTTAGTTTCCTTCAGGGAAGATGATGAACTGAAAAGAAGGGAAATTAAAAGAAAATACCACCTGAAAGAAGAAGATAAAATAATTCTCTTTGTGGGCAGGGTAGCTTCAGAAAAGAGTATTGATAAGATTATACAAGCATTAGCAATTATTAAGAAAAGGGGCATGGGCAAAGAAAAATTATTAATTGTAGGCAGTGGACCAGACATGGATGAACTAAAACAACTTACTCGAACTTTGAAATTAGAAAAGGATGTAATATTTGCCGGCACAGTAAGTTATGAGGAAATTCAGCACTATTATAAAATGGCTTATGTATTTACTATCACTTCAACGACAGAAACTTTTGGAATAGTAACCATAGAAGCCTTGGCTTCCGGAGTCCCTGTCTTAGCGGTTAAAGCTCCAGGAGCAATAGATATATTAACAAATGGATTAGATGGACTATTGGTCGATAACGATACTATTAAATTTGCTGATGCTTTGGAAAAAATAATCCGAGAGCCAGAATTAAGAGAAAAGCTCTCTGAGGGAGCATTAAAGACATCTGAAAAATATAGTATTGATACAATTTCTGAAAGAATGTTAAATCTTTATCGCGAAGTAATCGAGATAAAAAAATCCAAAAACAAAGAGAAGAAAAATTTTATCAAAGATATTCTGGCTATAAACTATGAGGGGAAAATAAAAAGTGGAAAATAGAACCCTAATCTATTTTATTTTTATGTTCTGGATATTTTTAGTATTATCCTGTACAGGCTATACGGCTTCTGAAGAGATAACGGCATCAGAAATAATTAACAAATCGATCGAAGTATTGGAAGAAATGTCAATATCAGAGGATAGTGGAGCCTTTGGAGCTCTTTTGAAAGAAGCAAAAGGCATAGCTATTTTTCCTTCAATTATTAAAATGGGATGGGGAATCGGTGGACAGTATGGAAAAGGTATGATATTTAGAAAAGACAGCAGGATAGGAATATGGTATGGTCCTGCTTTTGTCAAGATTAAAAGCATAAGTATTGGCCCCCAGATCGGTATTCAATCAATTTCCCTGGTTTTAGTGATTTCCAACGAACGGGGAATGGAAGGATTTATGGAAGATAATATTACTCTGGGTGGTACGGCCAGTATTGCTGCAGGTCCATTAGGGAGGTCTCTTTCAGCAGATACAGATTATAAATTTAAAGCATCTATATATTCTTATTCTATAAGCAAGGGGGCTTACATCGGTGCTTCTTTTCAGGGTTCAATGATTGAAGAGGATAGTGAGGCAAATAAATTATATTATGGAAAGAGAATTACCAACCAAGATATATTAGGAAATAAAATTACTATCAATCCAACAGTATTGAAATTAATCTTACTAATTAAGAGTATTGGCAAATAATATTTTCATATTAGTAACTTTTAATTTTCTATTTTTTTTATATATTTTCTTGACAATTTCAAATTAATAGTGTTAATATAAAGTCGGTGTAGTGTAATTGTATTTAATTTAACTAAGAAATTAGGACAACTATATACCTACTTTAGAAAAAATTAAAAAAATTGACCGACTAATGTCTAAACTTGTCTAATTTGGGGAATATAATATAATAAAAAAGAAGAGATAATAAATTACCTAATTAATAAAAGGTTTATGATTATGTATTACAGGGAGGTGACCTGGATAAGAAATTTTTTAAAAAGTTGAGAAAGGTAAACTATCCGAAAGGGTAGGACGCAAAGTCCCGGGTCTAAAGTACTAAGTTAATTAATTAGTACTAAGACTGCTCGACTGCCGGCTTTTTTTCGTTTAAATTGAGGAAATACGTGAGTTAAAGTATTTTTTAAGTAAATGAAAAAGGCAAACCACCCGAAAGGATGGGACGCAAAGTCATGGGTTTAAAGCACTTATAAAAGTGCCATAATCGCCAGACCGCCTAAAAGTAAAATTTTTTCGCAGGAGGCGATTTAAATGAAATTAAGTTTTAAAACCATTTTACCGTTACTTTTAATTTCCGCATTGTTAATCTTATTTAATGGATGCATGGGAACTGTTCCCGATGAAAGCCCTGGATATACCCCTGGAACCACAACTATTACCGGTATAATAGCAGCACCGTGCTGTTCTACTTCATCAACTGTAATAAGTGAGGATACTGCCCCTTCTGATTGGTGTCTTCAATGTGCGAAAAATTGGTTTCTTCAGAAAAATATTGCAGTAATTCTTACTTACGAGGGAGAAGAAATTGCTTCAACAACTACTAATGCAAAAGGTGAATACACTTTTAGCAATCTTTCAGTTGGTGAAAACTACGTAATTACCGCTATATGTCCGGATGATGGAGGAAAAGCACTAGTTAAAGATTTAGTTAAAAAAGTTATTGAGGGTGAAGATTATGATGCGGGAATTACTGATTGTGAATCTACCGCTCTTGGTTTAATAGTAGATGCTTTGGTAAATTTAGGAATAAGCAGTGAATATATTATCTTGGAAGATATCCAAGGTTCTGCAAAATTTAAACCATTTATCCAGGCAGTGTGTGAAGTATTAGAAAAATGCGGAGATGTTACTTCAGATGATAATGTTCTTGACCAAGGAAATTTAGTATTAATGGAAGTTCTTGGAGATAATCCAGGATGGACTGGCGGGGAGGTAATATGTGTATTTAACCCACCGGATAACCCTTGTTTGGGAGTACCTCCACCTACTGCTAATGCCGGACCGGATCAATCTTTTGAGGTATGTTTAGGTGGAACTAAAAACGTAAATTTAACTGGTTCTGGTTCAGGGAAAGGCACTATCAGTTATTCATGGAACTTTGGTAATGGTGGATCAACTATTGATTCCACAACCCAAAATCCACAGAATATTCCTTTTGCTGGTGGCGTATATAATGTTGTACTAACTGTTACAGATGATTGCGGAAGTTCGACTGATACAATGGTAGTCACCATTACCGAATTACCAGCACCTACTGCTAATGCAGGACCAGATCAATCCTATGAGGTATGTCCGGGAACTACCAAAGACGTAGATTTTACTGGCTCCGGTAGTGGCACAGGTGCCTTAAGTTATGCCTGGGATTTAGACAATGATGGCCAGTTTGATGATTCTACCGCACAAGATCCACAGGATGTTGCTTTTGGAGAAGGAACCCATGCAGTAACCTTACAGGTAACCGATCAATGTAGCAGTACAACCGATACAATGGTAGTCACCATTACCGAATCTGCTGGTGTTACCGCTGACGCAGGAGAAGACCAAGAAGAAGAGGTCTGCCCTGGAACTGATGCCCTCATCGATCTTGATGGCTCCGGTAGTGGCACAGGTGCCTTAAGT